>DATBYX010000545.1:0-5991 GCA_036513475.1 Xanthobacteraceae bacterium
GTTGGAATGGTTCCGAAATACTCGGCGGAATGGTGGGAGAAAGTAGCAGCGCGGCCATTCCAGAAACTGGAAGGGATCGAGCCGGCCACGACCGCACGTGCCGCGAAAAGAGAGAGTGTTGGCCGCGACTCTACGCGAGTCGAGCCGAAACAGCCTGCTCGCGCGATTGACGCAATTCAAACGTGGAGATAGCGGCGCGCGATCTCCGCGTCCGCTTTCAGCTCGTCGGAGCTGCCCGACCACACCACGTGACCCTTCTCCAGGATCACGTGGCGATCGGCCAAGCCGACGAGCGCGCGCACGTGCTTGTCGACGATCAGGATGGCCTGCCCTTCCCCTTTGAGCCGTGCGAGGCATTGCCATATCTCGGCGCGGATCAGCGGAGCGAGTCCTTCTGTCGCCTCGTCGAGAATGAGCAGTTTGGGATTGGTCAACAACGCGCGGCCAATCGCAAGCATTTGCTGCTCGCCGCCGGAGAGCTGATCACCCATGTGTCTGCGCCGTTCGGTCAGCGCGGGGAAGAGCTCGTAGACGCGCGCGAGCGTCCAGCGGTTGCGGCCGGAGCGGGAGATCGCGGTGGCAACCAGATTTTCTTCTACTGAAAGCGCGGGAAAGATCTGCCGGCCCTCGGGCACAAGCCCAATGCCGGCCTGCGCGACAGCATAGGATGGCAGCCCAAGGAGCGGGCGGCCTTGGAACGTCGCTTCGCCCGCGCGCGCCGGCACAATCCCCATGATGGTGTTGATCGTGGTGGTCTTGCCCATGCCGTTGCGGCCGAGGAGGGTAACGACTTCGCCGGCGTCGATCGCAAGATTCACATCGAACAACACCTGCGCCGGACCATAGCCTGCCGCGAGCCCTCGCACCTCCAGCATTGGTTTCATTCGAGCTCGTCGCCGAGGTAGGCCGCGACGACCCGGCGGTCCGCGCGGATCTGCGCAGGCGGGCCGCTCGCGAGGACGCGCCCGTACATCAGAACGGAAATGCGGTCCGCCAGCGCGAAGACGGTTGCCATGTCGTGCTCGATCAGCACGATCGGCAGGCGTCCTTTGAGCCGTTGCAGTACGTCGAGAAGCCGCAAGCTTTCCTCGCGCCCAATGCCCGCCATGGGCTCGTCGAGCAGCAGCAGCTTGGGTTGCATCGCGAGCGCAATTGCAAATTCAAGGGCACGCCGCTCTCCGTAGGACAGCTCTCCCGCGATACGCGTGGCAAGCTCGGCAAGACCGAGCTCGTTGAGCACAGCAAGCGCCCGCTCATTGAGGCCAACTTCAGCCGCTACCCGCCCGATGAAACGAAAGCTTGATCCGGTGCGCGCCTGCACCGCGAGGGCGACGTTCTCAAGGGCGGAGAAGCCGGAGAGCACCGACGTGATCTGGAAGGATCGCGCCACACCCAGCCGGGCACGCGCATGCGCAGACAACGCGGTGATGTCGCGGCCGGCGAAGCGGATGCGCCCAGCGTCGGACGCAAGCAGGCCGGAGATCTGGTTGATAAGCGTGGTCTTTCCGGCACCGTTGGGGCCGATAATGGCATGCAGCTCGTCGCCCATGACGTCGAGAGTGACATCGTCGGTCACGACCAGGCCGCCGAACCGTTTGCGCAGCTGTTCGAGCTGCAGCACGGGCTCACCCACGCGACAGCCTCCGGACGAGGTCTTTGCCCATGCCAAGCAGGCCGCCGCGCGCAAACAGCACGACGAGCACAAGGAACGGACCGAAGATCACCTTCCAGTCCTCGGTAAAAGCGGACAGCCATTCCTCCAGCAAGAGGTACGCTCCGGCTCCGATGATCGCCCCATGCAGCGAGCCCAACCCGCCGAGGATGACCATGATGATCAGATCGCCCGAGCGCTGCCACGACATATACGCGGGACTCACGAATTCGGTCGCATTGGCAAGCAGGAATCCCGACAGGCCCGCCATCATCCCGGCGATCACATAAGCGACGAGCTGGAACCGGTAGACGTTGAAACCGATCGTCTCCATGCGCAACGCGTTCTCCTTCGCGCCGCGGAATACTCTGCCGAAGCGCGAGCCGACCAGCATCCGGCAGAAGCAATAAGCGCCGAGGAGGCAGCCCCAGATCAGATAATAGAGGGAGCCTTCACTGCGAAAGAACGCAAACCCGCCAAGCGTGTTGCGGGCAGCGATGGTAAGGCCATCATCCCCGCCATAGGGAGCAAGCGAGCTCGCCGTAAAGAAAACCATCTGCCCGAAGGCAAGGGTGATCATGATGAAATAGACGCCTTTGGTGCGCAGGCACACGACACCGGTCACATACGCGAAAAGCGCAGAGGAAAGGAGTGCAACCGGGAGCGCAATGATTGCGTCATGCATCCCGTGGGCGGAGAGGATTCCCACGGCATAGGCGCCAAGCCCGACAAAAGCGGCATGGCCGAAGGAGATAAGCCCGCCGTAGCCGATCAGGAGATCGAGGGAGAGCGCTGCGATGGCAAAGATCATCAACCGCTCGAACAGGCTCAGGAGATAGTCCTCGCTCCTGATGAGCGCGAGGACGGGAATGGCCGCCAGGATCAGGAAAATGAGGATCGGTACGCTATCATGGGGCCGCAGCCGCTTGAGCGACATCTGCATTCAGCGGCCCTTCACCGGGAAAAGCCCGGTCGGCCGGAAGTACAGCACAACGGCCATCAGCAGATAGATCAGCATGGAAGCAAGCGCAGGACCGATGGTCCGGGCGGGCGACGGGCCCATCACCAGTCGTAGGATATCCACGGAGAAGGACCGGCCGAGCGTGTCCACCAGCCCGATCACGAGTGCAGCCACGAAGGCCCCGCGGATCGAGCCGATGCCCCCAAGCACAACGATCACAAAGGCGAGGATGAGGACCGTATCGCCCATTCCGGGCTCGACCGAAAGGATGGGTGCAATCAGGATGCCAGCGAAGCCCGCGAGCATGGCACCCAATCCGAATATGATCGTGAACAGACGGCGGATGTTGACCCCGAGCGCCGAGACCATGGCGGCGTGAGTTGCGCCCGCACGGATCAGCATGCCCACCCGTGTGTGCGCGATCAGGACGTACAGGAGGATTGCCGTCGCAAGCCCTGCAGCAACGATGACGAGCCGCCAGGTTGGATAGAGTATTCCCCCGGGAAGCCGCACGGACCCGGAGAGCAGGTCCGGGATCGGCAGGCTCAGGGGCGCCGATCCCCAGACCAGCTTCACGCCGTGATCGAGAAAGATGATGACGCCGAAAGTGACGATGACGTGATCGAGATGGTCGCGATCATAAAGCTTTCGGAACACCGCAAGCTCGAGCAGCAAACCAAAGGCGAGCGCCGCGAGAAGCGCGAGCACCATCGCCAGCAGGAAGCTTGCGGTCATGAGATAGAACGTGACCGCGAGATAAGCGCCCAGCATGTACTGCACGCCATGCGCGAGATTGATGAAGTTCATCACGCCGAACACAAGCGTAAGGCCGGCTGCGATCAGAAACAGCAGTACTCCAAACTGCAGTCCGTTGAGAACCTGAACGAAGACGAGAGCACCGCTCATGCTTTCAGTTCACCTGCCGGCAACGGAAAGGGGGAAAAAGCCGACAAGGCTGCTGTCCCCGGCACGCGACATTTTAACAGCATCACTTGGAAAGTGCGGAGCTTGAGCGACTGGTTTCTCGCGAACGGCGCTATGAGGCTCCGGCATTGTCTAGCCCCGGTTTTTGTCTATGGTTGAACATGTCGCATAGGGAAAGATGAGGGAGCGCCTCGATGCAGTCTCTGACCGCCGGCATCACCAAGGCCGGCACCGGCATTGATGGAATCAGCTGGAATATCCTCGGGCAGACCTACGTACCCAAGCAGGTTTCCGAGACCTCGTTCGCCTGGCATGCGACCTTTCCCCCCGGTACGTCAGTGCCGCCCCACATTCACCCGACCCAGGACGAGTTTATTTACATGCTCGAGGGGCGTTTCGACCTGTTGCTGGACGGGCACGAATATGTGGCAACCTCGGGCGACCTCATCCGCCTGCCCATGAGTATTTCCCACGGTATCTTCAACAAGACCGACCAGACCGTGAAGTGCTTCTTCTGGGTGACGCCGACGCGCAAGCTCTACGACCTGTTCTGGGCCATCCACAGTATGAAGGAGCAGTCCCCGCCGGAGGTGATCGCGCTCTCCGCGAAGCACGAGGTGATTTTCCTGCCGCCACCGGGACAGTAGCTGCGCTCAGGGTGGGAGACTTTATCGTCGCATCGTTACCCCACCCTAGCTTTTTGTTTACGCATGTCCTTTCTCGCAAAACGGTTCCCACTTTGCGGGACATGCCTCAGGCCGCCTTGTTGACCTGCTCGCGGGCGAAACCCGCGGTGGATGCATATCCGCGCACGATAGCCTTGCGCTGCTCAAACGGCAGCACGTCATCGACGTTGCTGAAGCCGTCCGGAGCCCGCTCTTCGACCGCGTCGATGACGCCTTCCGGACCACCCTTCCGGTTCATCCGGACCACCTGGGCAGTCATGGGAAGGCGTTCTTGCTCATAGGTCCAGAGTGCATGCCACGGGTGCTCGGCCCCAACCAGGCGATCCGCAAGGCAGCGTGCGTCAAGAATGGCCTGGGACGCGCCATTGGAGCCCACGGGATACATCGGATGCGCGGCATCCCCCAACAATGTGACGCGGCCATGCGACCAACGCGGCAGCGGATCGCGGTCGCACAGCGGGTATTCCCAGAACTCGGGGCTTGCCTCGATCAATGCTTTTGCATCCACGTAAGGGATGCGAAAGCGCTGCACATGGGGCATCAGCTCCTCCAGCCGGCCCAGGCGTGACCAGTCTTCCTTCCGCGGCGCCACGCCGGGCTCGGCAATCTTGACCAGCACCGCCCAATTGGTCAGCCGATGGTTTGGGCGGCTGCCTTCGGCAATGGGATAGATCACGAGCTTCGCCGCCATCCCTCCGGCGATCACCATAGAGCGTCCGGTCAGGAATTGCGGCCAGTCGATTGCGCCGCGCCACAGCATTGATCCATTCCAGCGCGCAGGACCTTCGTTCGGGTAGAGCGCTTCACGTACTGCGGAGTGAATCCCATCGGCGCCGACTAGCACATCTCCCCGCGTCGTTGCACGGTGCGAGCCGTTGCGGTCAAAGAAATAGGCGGTGACACCGGCGTCGTCCTGAGTGAATGCACCCAGACGATGGCCTGTGTGTATCCGCGACTCGCCGAGCCGCGATCGAACGGCGTCGTAGATGACGCCTTGCAATCGCCCCCGGTGAACGGAAAATTGCGGGTACTCGTACCCTGCATCTGTCCCGCGCGGCTCGCGCCAAATCTCCTGACCGAAGCGGTTCGTGTAGAACAACTCGTAGGTGCGCACTGCGACGGCATCCAGACGATCGAGCAGCCCGAGCTCGGCCAACTCTCTGATGGCATGGGGGAGTGTATTGATTCCAACCCCGAGCTCGCGAACGGCATCCGACTGCTCGTAGATCTCGCAATCAATCCCACGCGCATGGAGCATCAGCGCGGTCGCAAGCCCGCCGATTCCCCCTCCGATGATGATGACCTGCATGACCACGCCTACTGACAACACTCGTACAAACCCGCATAATGATGCACCCAGGCGAGGGGACGCAACCGCTTTGAAGGCACGTAGTTGACGGCCGATACCGCCGTAGGAGCTATATCGCCGGCACCGGCTGGATCGCCCTCCATTCCATCCCCGGGGGGGCGCTCGCGGGAAAGATGAGCGACTTGATCACGACAGGTACCGCCCCTGAATTCGGCAGCATGGTCCCGATGTCGATGTAATCGAATTCCTTGAGCTCCAGCCCATCCACCGAGATGATGGGGTTCGAAAGCCCCAACTCCTCGCGCAAGTGAATCCCCATAAGGCCACCTACGTCGCCATCGCCCGCGAGGACCAGCGGGTGCCCACGCGCGAGCACCCCCGCGAGGCCCGCAATCACCCCGCGGCAAAAGTTCTCGAGCCGCTGGAAAGTGGCAGAGCCCCGCCACGGCACGAAAAGCGC
>DATBYX010000546.1:0-3457 GCA_036513475.1 Xanthobacteraceae bacterium
GTGCGCCGGGACGACCACCGGATCGATGTTGACGAGGTGGCGAGGCTTGCACGCGAACATCGGCCCAAGGTCATTATCGCCGGGGGGTCGGCCTATCCGCGCATCATCGATTTCCGCGCGTTCCGGGCCATCGCCGATGAGGTTGGGGCGAAGCTCCTGGTCGACATGGCGCATTTTGCCGGGCTGGTCGCCGGCGGCGTGCATCCAAGTCCGTTTCCGCATGCGCACGTGGTCACCTCCACCGCCCATAAGACCCTGCGCGGTCCGCGCTCGGGTTTCATCCTGAGCAATGACGAGGAGTTCGCCAGAAAAATCAACGCTGCCGTCTTTCCGGGGCTGCAGGGGGGCCCATTGATGCACGTGATCGCCGCCAAGGCCGTTGCCTTCGGCGAAGCCCTCCGCCCCTCGTTCAAGGTCTATGCCAGAAACGTCATTGCGAACGCCAAGGCGCTGGCCGAAAGCCTTAAATCGAACGGGCTCGACATCGTATCCGGGGGAACCGACACCCACCTCATGCTGGTCGATCTGCGGCCCAAGCGCCTCACCGGCAAGGTGGCCGAGGCGGCACTCGGGCGCGCCCATATCACGTGCAACAAGAACGGCATTCCGTTCGACCCGGAAAAGCCAGCCGTGACGTCGGGAGTGCGGCTCGGTACCCCGGCAGGAACAACCCGCGGGTTCGGAATAGGCGAGTTTCAGGAGATCGGAGAGCTTATCGTGGAAGTACTGGATGCGCTCTCGAGCAAAGGGGTTGAGGCCGATGCGTCCGTCGAAGCCGCCGTACGGGCAAAAGTGAAACAACTCGTCGGCCGATTCCCGATTTATTGATACCGGCGGCAGCGAACACCAGAAACGTCCTCCCTCCTTCTGGCGGAGCTTTTTTTCATGCGCTGTCCCAATTGCGGCAGCCTCGATACCCAGGTGAAGGACTCGCGGCCCACCGAAGACAGCTCCGTCATCCGCCGCCGTCGGGTCTGCCTCGCCTGCAATTTCCGCTTCACGACTTTCGAGCGGGTGCAGCTGCGCGAGCTCGTGGTGATCAAGCGCAACGGCCGGCGGGTGCCGTTCGACCGTGACAAGTTGCTGCGTTCGGTCCAGATCGCGCTGCGCAAACGCCCGGTCGAACCCGAGCGAATCGATCAGGCCGTATCGAAGATCGTGCGTGAGCTCGAGAGCCAGGGAGAGAGCGAGATCTCCTCGGAGGCGATCGGAGAGATGGTGATGGAAAGCCTGCGCGCCCTCGACGACGTCGCCTACGTTCGGTTTGCTTCGGTGTACAGGAATTTCCGCGAGGCCAAGGACTTCGAAGCCGTGCTGGACGAGCTCGCTAGCGAGGAGGACGAAAAACCAATGCCCGCGAGGAAATAGGCGCACCCGCATGCCGCGAACTGCGCTCTTTCCCGGATCTTTTGATCCCGTGACAAACGGCCATCTCGACCTGGTGCGGCAAGCCGCGCGCCTTGCTGATCGGCTCGTGCTCGCCATCGGCATCCATCCGGGGAAGACGACCTTGTTCAGCGCCGACGAGCGTCTCGCCATGCTGCGCGAAACTTGCGCACCGATTGCGCAGGCCAGTGTGTGCGATTTTGAGTGCGTCACATTCGCGGGCCTGGTGGTGGCTGCCGCGCAGCGGGAGGGCGCGACTCTTCTGGTACGAGGGCTGCGCAGCGCGACGGATTTCGATTATGAGATGGAAATGTCGGGCATGAACGCGGTCATGGCCCCGGCGGTACAAACGATCTTTTTGCCGGCCTCGCCGACGGTCCGCCCGATCACCGCCACACTGGTGCGCCAGATCGCTTCCATGGGCGGCGACGTATCGAGTTTCGTTCCACCGGCTGTGGCAGCTCGCCTCAAGGAAAAATTCGGCCGCACATCGGGTGAGTGAACCCACGCGGGCTTGGCTCCTCAAACTTTCCAGGCGCGGCAGCCGTCAATTCTCCAACCAGCAAAGGAAAGCGATGAACACCAATTTCTCAGCGATACTGCTCACGCCCGCCCTGGTTTTCGGCGTGCTTATGCCTGCCGCATCCGCGCAAACCGGCAACCTCGCCAATCCCGCAGCGCTCAAGGAAGCAGCCCCGCCGGTCTACAAGGTCCGCTTCGACACCAGCAAGGGCCCGTTCGTGGTCGAGGTGCACCGGGACTGGGCGCCGAACGGAGCGGACCGCTTCTACAACCTGGTGAAGAACGGGTTTTATGACGATACCCGCTTCTTCCGCGTGATCAGCGGCTTCATGATACAGTTCGGCATCAACGGCGACCCGAAGATTTCCGCTCCGTGGCGGGGAGCGACCATCAACGATGATTCCGTGAAGCAGAGCAACAAACGCGGATACATCACGTTTGCAACTTCCGGCCCGAATTCTC
The DNA here is from genome assembly GCA_036513475.1 of Xanthobacteraceae bacterium. GTDB lineage: Bacteria > Pseudomonadota > Alphaproteobacteria > Rhizobiales > Xanthobacteraceae > VAZQ01. The sequence continues at coordinate 2,371 of DATBYX010000546.1, forward strand.
GTACCAGCCAGGTCTTCATCAATTTCGCCGACAACGCCGGGCTCGACCGTCAGGGCTTCTCGCCGTTTGGCCAAGTCGTCTCCGGGATGAACGTGGTGGATGCGCTGTTCAGCGGCTACGGCGAAGGGGCTCCGTCAGGTCGGGGACCGGACCAAGGCCGAATCCAGCAGGAGGGGAACGCTTATCTCAAGAAGGACTTTCCCAATCTGGACTACATCAAGAAAGCCACCATCGAAAAGTAGCATAGCTACAAAGGACCGGCAGATGACGAGCACTGAAAATACGATGATCCTCGAGACGACACAGGGTAGGGTTGCGATCGAGATGCGGCCCGATCTGGCACCTCGGCATGTGGCCCGCATCAAGGAACTGGTGCAGGAAGGATTTTACGACGGTGTCGCGTTCCACCGCGTGATCGATGGTTTCATGGCGCAAACGGGTTGCCCGCAGGGCACTGGCACCGGCGGATCCGGGCAAAAGCTGAAGGCGGAATTCTCCAAGGAGAAGCATGTGCGCGGCACGGTGTCGATGGCGCGGGCGCAGAATCCGGATTCGGCCGACAGCCAGTTCTTCATCTGCTTTCAGGATTCGCCCTGGCTCAATGACCAGTACACGATTTGGGGCAACGTGACCCAAGGAATGGAGAACATCGACAAGATCAAGCGGGGCGAGCCGGTGGCCAACCCCGACCGCATTATCTCCGCCAGGATGGAGGGGCAGTCCTGATCTCTAGGCGACGGCTCGCGTAAGCGGTTGCGGCTCTTCCTCGCGTATCCATGCTTCCTGCGCGAACCATTCATGCTCCGTCCGGCAGAAAGGGCAGTATGCCCGCGCAAAGAATACAGGGGTAGCCTCGAAGGTATTGCGATCGGCGGTCATGCCCGTGCGGATGTCCCGCCCGGTCTGCGGGCATCTGATCATCACAATACCCATTTGCACCTCCTGTAATTCCTGCTTGTTGCCATAGCGGATAGCAAGCCTGTGCGAAGATTGTTTGACAGCGCAGCGGTCATATCGAGACGAATGCACTGAAAATTTCGTGCTCTGTTATGCAACAGAGATTTCGAACGATCGGGGAACCAATGGG
>DATBYX010000547.1:0-4424 GCA_036513475.1 Xanthobacteraceae bacterium
CCGGCGAGGACCCCTGGCCTGCGGCGCTGCGCGAGCTGCATGAAGAAACCAACATCAGCTCGGTCGAGAAGCTCGGCGAAATCAAGGAATGGCTCGTCTACGACATTCCGCGCGAGATCGTCGGTCGGGCCTGGGGCGGCAGATATCGCGGGCAGAAGCAGAAATGGTATGCCCTGCGTTTCACAGGCGAGGAGAGTGAAATCGACATCGCGCATCCCGCCGGCGGGCATCATCCCGAATTCGTGGAATGGCAGTGGGAGCCGCTCGCCAACCTTCCTGCGATGGTCGTGCCGTTCAAGCGCGCGGTCTACGAACGCGTCGTCCAGGAATTCTCGCGCTTCGTTCCGCCGCGCTGATTCTACCGGGACGTCGGTGTTTGTAGGGGCGGGTTTCAAACCCGCCCCTACGCAGCAACCGCTCGCTGGAGCTCATGCAGCTGTTCCAGCCGGCGCGAGAGCCTGTCGCGCTGCCAGCCGTCGGTGCTGTCGGCGATGTCCTCTTCCGTATCCTTGATAACGCCCGCGAGCGCCGCCGCATCGAACTCCTCGATCGGCACCGCAGTGTCCGCGAGCACAGTCAGCCCATTCGGGCCCACCTCGGCGAATCCGCCGTTGATCACGATGCGCAGCGGAGCCTGACCGTCGCGGTAGATCACGAGAATTCCCGGACGCATTGTCGTGACGAGCGGCGCGTGCCCCGCGAGGACGCCAAAGTCGCCTTCACTACCGGGGACGTCGACTTGCGCCACGTCGCCGCTGATCAGCAGCCTCTCCGGCGAGACAAGGTCGAAACGCATATCAGCTTCAGGTATCAGTTATCAGATCCAGATATCAGCTGAAGCATCGGCCGGTCCATAGTTCATTTTCTGACCTCTTCGTTCTAATCCCTCTTGCCCTGATACCTGACTGATCCCTGTTGCCCTGATACCTGAACACTACGCCGCTTCCGCAGCCAAGCGCTTCCCCTTCTCCACCGCCTGATCGATCGTGCCTACCATGTAGAAGGCGGCCTCAGGCAGGTAGTCATATTTTCCCTCGCACAGCCCCTGGAACCCGCGAATCGTGTCGGCGAGCTCGACGAATACTCCGGGCGCGCCGGTGAAGACTTCGGCGACGTGGAAGGGCTGGGAGAGGAAGCGTTCGATCTTGCGCGCGCGGGCCACGGTGAGCTTGTCCTCCTCCGACAGCTCGTCCATCCCGAGAATGGCGATGATGTCCTGGAGCGCCTTGTAGCGCTGCAGGATCTGCTGCACCTGGCGCGCGATATTATAATGCTCCTCCCCCACAATCATGGGCGAGAGCATGCGCGAGGTGGAATCGAGTGGATCGACGGCCGGATAGATGCCTTTCTCCGCGATTGTTCGCGAGAGCACGGTCGTCGCATCGAGGTGAGCAAACGAGGTTGCCGGCGCGGGATCGGTGAGATCGTCGGCTGGGACGTAGATCGCCTGGACCGATGTGACCGAGCCCTTGGTCGTCGTAGTAATACGCTCCTGCAGCGCGCCCATGTCGGTTGCGAGCGTAGGCTGGTATCCGACCGCCGACGGAATGCGCCCGAGCAGCGCCGAGACTTCGGAGCCCGCCTGGGTAAAGCGGAAGATGTTGTCCACGAAGAACAGCACGTCCTGGCCCTTATCGCGGAAATATTCCGCAACGGTCAGCCCGGAAAGACCGACGCGGGCGCGAGCGCCCGGCGGCTCGTTCATCTGGCCGTAGACCAGCGCGCATTTCGACCCCGCCGCCGAGCCGTTGTTCTCCTTGGGGTCCTTGTTGACCCCGGATTCGATCATCTCATGATAAAGATCGTTGCCCTCGCGCGTGCGCTCGCCCACTCCGGCGAACACCGAGTAGCCGCCGTGCGCCTTGGCGACGTTGTTGATCAGCTCCATGATGATGACGGTCTTGCCCACGCCGGCGCCGCCGAACAGGCCGATCTTTCCGCCTTTTGCATAGGGCGCGAGCAGATCGACGACCTTGATGCCGGTGATCAGAATCTCAGATTCGGTTGACTGCTCGGTGTAGGCGGGCGCGTTCTGGTGGATGGCGCGCGTCTCCGTATGGGGGACGGGGCCGGCTTCATCCACGGGATCGCCGACCACGTTGATGATCCGGCCGAGCGTGCCGTCGCCCACGGGAACCTCGATCGGTGCCCCGGTGTCGGTCACTTCCTGCCCGCGCACGAGACCCTCGCTCGTATCCATCGCGACCGTTCGCACCGTCGATTCCCCGAGGTGCTGGGCAACTTCCAGCACGAGGCGGTTGCCTTGGTTGCGCGTCTCCAGCGCATTGAGGATGGCGGGGAGGTCACCTTCAAACTGCACATCGACGACGGCTCCGATCACCTGGGTGATATGTCCGACAGCATTGGCCATGAATATTCCTTTTACCTCAGCTAGGGATCTGGCAATTTGTACCGGCTGCTGCGTCACGCATCCGCAAGATCGAGCCGGCGCTCCACCCGTCCCAGACGATCGTCGATTCGATCCATTCGTCCGCTTTGAGTAGCAATCAGCGAGACGATCTGGCCCATTGTAATTTCTACAGCAGTCATTCGCGCCTTCACATCACTCATGTCGAGTCGCAGCTCGTCGACGCCTTGTCGAACGTTCAGCAAGTCCTTCAAAATTGGATTATGAGCTCCCATCACTGATTCCGATGAGATGTGATCAGCAGCGCCACATATGCGGTCTGCTCCCTCTCCCCGTTCTTACGGGGAGAGGGTTGGGGTGAGGGGCCGAAGCCCCGCTCGACGGGTGTGCCCCTCACCCCCTCCCTCTCCCCGCCCCAAGAGCGGGGAGAGGGAGCGACCCAGTTTGCGGCGCTGTTGTACATCATTTCACCTGAAGGCGCCCTAGCGGTCACAGTGCTTCGGCGCCAGAGATGATCTCGATCAGCTCCTTTGTGATCATCGCCTGGCGGGTGCGGTTGTAGCTCAGCGTCTGCTTGCGGATCATCTCCCCGGCATTGCGGGTGGCATTGTCCATCGCCGTCATCTGTGCGCCATAGAACGAAGCTGCATTTTCGAGCAACGCACGATAGATCTGCACCGCGAGATTGCGCGGCAGAAGCTCGGAGAGGATTTCGTCCTCGTCCGGCTCGTACTCGTAGGCAGCCCCGCCGCCTATTTCATTCCCGCCTGTGAGCTCCAGCGGAATGACCTGCTGCGCGGTCGGAATCTGCGCCATGACCGACCTGAATCGAGAAAAGAACAAGGTGCACGCGTCGAAAGCATTCTGCTCGAAAAGGCGGAGGATCTTGTCTGCGATCTCTTCCGCATGCTCAAAGCCAAGCGTGCGGACGGCACGCAATTCAATGTGATCGATGATCTGTTTCTCGAATTGACGGCGAAGCTGCTCGTAGCCTTTGCGGCCCACGCAGAAGAATTTGACCTCTTTGCCCTCGCTAATAAGCGTGTTGGCGCGTTCGCGGGCGAGCCGCACGATCGCCGAGTTGAACGGGCCGCAGAGCCCCCGCTCTGCGGTGCAAACCAGCAGCAGATGCACGCTGTCGGCGCAGGTACCCGCCAACAACCGCGGCGCCGCACCGCGATCCTCCACCGCACGGGCTATGTTGCCCAGGACCTTGCCCATGTACTCGGCATAAGGGCGCGCCGCTTCCGCTGTAGCCTGCGCGCGCCGCAGCTTCGAAGCAGCGACCATCTGCATGGCCTTGGTGATCTTCTGGGTCGCTTTGGTCGCCGCAATGCGAACCCGCATGTCCTTGAGGCTGGCCATATCAGTTTCCGGACGAGAGCGGCGTTGAGTCCACCGTTGCCGCATATGCTCCGGTCGGCGGCCGGAGACTCCATACCTCCCCCTGCAAGGGGGAGGTCGACAGCATTTGCTTCGGTTCGAAGCAAATGCTGTCGGGTGGGGGTGTGGCCCTCGGCGCCCGTTTTGGGTGATCATCGCGACCGCGAGTTGACCCCCACCCGGCTCCCCCCGACCAAGTCGGGGGGAGCCGACCTCCCCCTTGCAGGGGGAGGTATTGCAGAGGTTGCCGCGCCGTTGAACTCATTGGTTTCACGACCTGTCAAGCGAATGTCCGGGCGTAGTCGTCCACCACGGACTTGAGCTTGCCCGTGGTGTCGTCGTCGAGATCCCTGCTGTCGCGAATGGCATCGAGAATGCCGGGATGCTGGGTGCGCAGAAGACCGAGCAGTCCGTGCTCGAAGGCGCGCACCCGGTTCACCGGCAGCGGATCGAGATAGCCGTTGACCCCGGCGTAAATCACTACGACCTGCTCCTCCATCTTCAAGGGCGAGAACTGCGGCTGCTTGAGCAGCTCGGTGAGTCTCGCACCCCGATTAAGGAGGCGCTGCGTGGTCGCATCGAGGTCGGAGCCGAACTGCGCGAACGCCGCCATTTCACGGTACTGCGCAAGCTCGCCCTTGATGCGTCCCGCGACCTTCTTCATCGCCTTGGT
>DATBYX010000548.1:0-4495 GCA_036513475.1 Xanthobacteraceae bacterium
CGGCCTGCAGACGCTCTCGGACGAGCAGGCGCAAGTCGCGAGCAAGCGGCGCGTCCGAGTCGTCGATCGATTGATTTTGGCAGACCATGCAACGCAGTTCCTTGGTGAGCGTGCGTGCCCGCACCTCAAGCTGCGAATCGGCGAGGATTTCGTCGGGCTGCACAGCCGCGGCCGGGAGCACCCAGAGACAAAGCATCGCGACCACAAGCGGGATCCAACGCATGTTGCGCCTACTCGGCCGGGACAAGCGCGGTCTTGCTGCGCGCCGGCTTCGGAGCTCCAACGCGCAAGCGCCGATCCGAAAGAGACAGCGCCCCACCCATTGCCATGGCAACCGGGCCAAGCCAGATCAGCAGCACGAGAGGCTTGTAGTAGATCCGCACTCCTACAGAACCATCTGGCTTGAGCTCCCCCAGGGAGACATAGAGCTGGGAAAGCCCGCGCCGCATCAGCGCCGTTTCCGTCGTGGCGGTGCCACGCGAGGGGAAATCGCGCTTTGCCGGCTCCATGACCCCAATCCATGAGCCGTTCCGGCGCACGTCGAAGCGGGCGGCGAGCTCGCGATAATTCGGCCCTGGCCGCGTGCTGGTGCCCTCCAAGGTGAGATCGTACTGCCGGATCGAGATGGATTGCCCCGGCTTGAGCTCTCCCAAGCGCTCGGCGCTCCATTGCGTCTCGCCGATAATGCCCAAAACCGCGATACCAAGACCGAAATGCGCCAGCATCCCGCCCCAGGTTGATCGCGGAAGCCCTTTTGCGCGTGCAAATGCCGTAGCGAGCGGCACCTTGAGCATTCCGGTGCGCTCGATGATCTCGGTCAAAGCACCAGCCATCACGAACAAGGCGAGCCCCATGGCGAATGGCGCCAGAACAGGGCCACCCGGCGAAACGGCGAACACGACCGCAATAGTTATTGCTGCAATGGCCGCCGCTCCGGTGAGGCGTTGCGCGGCGCCCAGGAGATCGCCCCGCTTCCAGGCCAGGAGAGGCCCGAACGGGACTGCGATCAGAATGGGCACGAACAGCGGACCGAATGTGCCGTTGAAGAAAGGCGCGCCGACGGAGATCTTTTCTCCGGTCAGAGCCTCCAGGGCAAGCGGATAAAGCGTGCCCACGAACACGGTCCCGCAGGCGCATACCAGGAAGAGGTTATTGAGCACCAAGGCCCCTTCGCGCGACACCGGCGCAAACAATCCACCCTGCTTGAGCAAGGGAGCGCGCAACGCGAACAGCACGAGCGCACCACCGATAAACAAAACCAGAATGGCGAGAATGAACACCCCGCGCATCGGATCACTGGCGAACGCATGAACCGAGGTAAGCACCCCCGAGCGCACCAGAAATGTCCCAATGAGCGACAATGAGAACGCAAGGATCGCGAGGAGGATAGTCCACACCTTCAGAGCGTCACGCTTCTCCATCACCAGGGCGGAATGGAGAAGCGCGGTGGCGGCGAGCCACGGCATGAACGAAGCATTCTCAACGGGGTCCCAGAACCACCAGCCACCCCAGCCCAGCGTGTAATAGGCCCAGTAGGAGCCCATCGCGATTCCGAGGGTCAAGAACATCCAGGCCAAGAGTGTCCATGGCCGCACCCATCGCGCCCACGCCGCGTCGATACGACCCTCGATCAGCGCCGCGAGCGCGAAAGAGAATGAAATGGAAAGGCCCACATAGCCGAGATAGAGCAGCGGTGGGTGAATGGCCAAACCCGGATCCTGCAAGATCGGATTGAGATCGCGACCTTCGACCGGAGCGTCGGGAATGCGCAGAAACGGGTTTGAAGTGAGCAGGATGAACAGCTCGAAGGCGACCGCGATCCAAGCCTGGACTCCCAATACCCTGGCTTTGAGCCGGTCCGGCAAATTGCGGCCGAACGCGGCCACAAGCGCACCAAACAGCGCAAGAATAAACACCCATAGCAGCATCGAACCTTCGTGATTCCCCCAAACGCCCGTGATTTTGTAGATGAGGGGTTTGGCGGAATGCGAGTTTTCGAACACGTTGATCACGGAGAAGTCCGATCGGACGTAACACGCGATCAGCGCGGCGAAAGCGATCGCCACAAATGCGAATTGCGCAATGGCCGTCGGGCTGCCTACCCTCATAAGGACGGGATCATTCTTGCGCGCTCCCAGCATTGGCACGCTCGCCTGGACCAATGCCAAGCCCAGCGCCAGCACCAGCGCATAGTGACCAAGCTCAGCGATCACTGGACGGTCCCTCGAGGTGCACCGGCGTCTTTGTTTTGATCATCTCCCTGCCAGTGGCCTTGCTTCTTCAAAGCATCGGCCACTTCCTTGGGCATATACCTCTCGTCATGTTTCGCCAAAATCGTATCGGCTTGGAACGTGCCGGAGATGTCGAGAGCACCCTCCGCGACCGCTCCCTGACCTTCCCGGAACAGGTCGGGCAGTTGGCCGCGATAAGCAACCGTTACCTCGCTGCTTCCGTCCGTCAGCGCGAAATGGACGGCAAGGTTGTCGCCGCGCGAGAGGCTGCCCTCCTTCACCAACCCGCCGACGCGCATGCGCTGCCCAGGCGCAATGTGCTTCTCGACGAGATCGGTCGGCGAGTTGAAGAACACAATCGAATCCTTGAGGGCAAAGAGCACGAGCCCCACCGCGAGCGCAACCGTTCCCAGCGCACCTCCTATCAGCGTAAGGCGCCTTTGCCTTCGAGTCATTGCGCTAGCCCTCGAGACCTAAAGGTTTGATGAGGTCCTCGAACCGCTGCAGCTTGTTGACATCACCGCTCAACGCGCGTCGCGCGTTACCTGCCGCAGCACGCGCCTTGTCAGGTTCGCCCAAGACCATATACGAGCGAACAAGCCGCAGCCAATCTTGCGGATCCGAGCCGTCCCGCTGCAGACGCTCGGCAAGCCGCGCCACCATGCCGCGGATCATGCTGCTGCGCTGATCAGGATCAAGCTGGGAAGCAGCTCCGATCTGCTCGTCCGTCGGACCGCCCGCAGAGCTTGCGCCGGGCTCGACGCGTTCGAGCGATCGGCGCACGAAATCTGCCCACGGCGCATCCGCAGGTGCGTCAGCGAGCAAGCCCTTCCACATTTCAGCAGCTTGCTGTCGGTTATCATTTTGCTCCGCCGCGAGCCCGATGAAGTATCGTGCCTGGACTTGAGCGGCATCGGAAGCCAGTGCCCTGTCGAATGCCGTCTTGGCTTCCTCGGTCACGACTCCATTTGCAGCAAACACAAGGGCCTCGCCCAGGGCAGCCTCGCGTTCTGCATTCGCACCGTTGAGGCGCAGCGCATTGCGCCGCGCTGCCACCGCATCCTCGAAACGGCCCAGCCGCATGTAAACCGGCGCTATCAGCTCCCAACCACGACCATCATCGGGTGCTTTTCGGAGATGCTCTTCCACCTGCGCGATGAGGCTGTCGATCGATTGACTGCCGCGCGACGCAATGACCCGGGAACCCAGGGGCTGGTCCGGAAGGCTGGGCGACCCCAGTGCAAGGTAGGTCCCCGCAGCACCGATCGGCAGCAGGGCCAGGACAGCCGCTGCGACCATGCGGCGCCGCCATGTCATCGCCCCGCTTGGAGCGATTGTGCTGATGTGCATCGCATCCGCTGCAGCAATGAGACGGCGGGAAATCTCAACCTCGGCAGCTGCTGCCTCTTTCTCCCCGATGGATTGCGTTGCTCTATCGCGTCGAACCTCTTCGAGCTGATCGCGATAGACGGCAAGATCGTTCGCACCCTCCGCTTGCCCCGGCTTGCGCGCGAGCGGCCACATGACGGCAAACACCGCCCCAATTGTCATGAGCGAAAGCGCGAACCAGAGTGCCATGAGCCCGAACTGATCGGTGCAACGCGATGTGTCCGCCGGCGACGTTTGGCCGCGGCGCTCGCACCGGCTGTTACATCATGCCGGCCCTACCCGTGCAATGGATAGCGCATACGTGTGCCGCGACATCCCGCAGCGGACGTAGTCACGGCGACCATGTGACACAACTCACTGAAATTTAACCAGCGCCCGCCTAATTCGTTCAACTCAACAGAGTTGGAAGACAGGCGGTGCGGCCCCGTCAGGCGACCGCCGTCCAGGTCCCGTCCGGGTTGCGGCACGCGCTCCCACGGGCCACTTGCGGTCGACCGTCGATGTAGATCGTGTGCGTATACGGGCGGCAGTGTAGCCCATTCGACTCATAAGCTGCTCCTGGAACAATAGTTCCATGGCGGCCGGAGTCGGGGTTCTTCCAAGCCACGGCTGCGCCGGAGCGGCCATTTTCCAGCGCTTGCACTTGTGCTGCGTAAGCGCGTTGTTTGTCCTCGTCATCCATGGACGCTCCGATCCGGTTGCCAATCAGGCCGCCGATCGCCGCGCCTGCGACTCCCGCAGCGATCCGTTCGCCGGTCCCGCCGCCGAACTGGGACCCGATGAAACCGCCGGTCAGAGCCCCAATCAGCGTTCCCGTGTTTTCCTTGGCTCCTTGTCCGGTCTCAGGAGTAGCACTGCATGCGGCCAATGCTGTC
>DATBYX010000549.1:0-3132 GCA_036513475.1 Xanthobacteraceae bacterium
TCGGCGGCCACGACGGGCTCGCCCCCAGCCTGCGCGAGAAGGCGGAGCTGGCGATTGCTTTCGGCGCGGCCACATGGCCGCACCAGCTTGCCCGCATCATGCTCCTTGAGCAGATCTACCGCGCCATCACCATCCTCGCCGGCCACCCCTACCACCGCGCTTAAACCGCCGAAGTGCGTCGCGCTTGTTAACCTGGGTCCCGGTCTCGTTCCGCTCGCGCAAGAGCGCTCGCTGCACTCGCCCGGGACACGAGGTTTTCGTATCTCGGACGAGCGACGCCGGCCTTGGCCGGCGGAGAGAAGATCCGGGATCCAGGGGCCACGCGGATATCAGGACGCATTAATGCTGCGCACGCCTCTTAGTCTTAATACCGCGGCAATCCTGATGCCTATTGCGGCAATGGACCGGTTCTTGCACACAAGGGAGTGATGCGCCCGCTGCCTTCAGCCAGTCCGGTTATGGGCCGCATGCTTGCGGCGACGTTCGCCATGCTGGCGATCGGGCCGATGGCGGCTTCCGCCCAGGCGCCTCTGTCGCTTGATCCGTTCGCGTCGCAGAACAAACCCTCCGCCGCACCGCCCGCGAGTCTCGACAGCCTCAAGCAGCGCGACAAGGAACTCGAGGCGCTGCGCACCGAGCAGCGCAAGACCCTGGAAAAGGAGGCGAAGCTCAAGCGCGAGATCGAGCTCATGGGCGACGATCGGCGCAAGTTCAACCAGCAGATCATCGATACGACGGCGCGCGTTGCCGCCGTCGAGGACCGAATCGCGAAAACTCAGGCGCGCATCGAGCCGCTCGACGAGCGGGAGGAGGCGCTGCGGGGCTCGTTGCAGCAGCGCCGCGACCTCATCTCCGAGCTCCTGGCGGCCCTGCAGCGCATCGGCCGCGAAGCACCTCCCGCGCTCCTCATCCGCGCCGAGGACGCGCTCCAATCCGTCCGCTCCGCCTTGGTGCTAGGCGCAGTGCTGCCGGAAGTGCGCCAGCAGGCCGAGATCCTTTCTGCCGATCTCGGCGAGCTCGTTCGCTTGCGCAAGGAGATCGCGCAGGAACGCGACAAGCTCGCGCGCGACCTCTTCGTGCTCGCGGAGGAGCGCCAGCGTCTCTCCGTGCTCATTGAGGAGCGCCAGAAGCGCCAAAGCGAGGCGGAGCAGGCGCTCGGCAGCGAGCGCGAGCATGCTCACCAGCTGGCGCGCGCGGCCGGCAGCCTCAATGCGCTCATCGGTGAGATCGAGCAGGCCCTCGATACGGCAGCGCGGGCCAAGCGCGCGGTGGCGCGCGCGAGCGAGGACCGAAAGGCACTTGACGGGCGGCCCGATCTCGCCGCGCTGCGCGACCCCGGGCGCCTAACCCCCGCGGTTGCCTTCTCTGCGGCCAAAGGTCTCCTGCCGCTTCCGGTGAACGGGGAGAGAATCAAGGAGTTCGGGGCTCCCGATGGGCACGGCGGCACGGAAAAAGGTCTCACCCTTGCGGGGCGCCCCGGCAGCCAGATCACAGCTCCGTGTGATTGCTGGGTGGTTTATGCGGGGCCTTTCCGCAATTATGGCCAACTCTTGATCCTTAATGCGGGTGGCGGTTATCATGTACTGCTCGCTGGGATGGAGCGGATATCCGTTGATCTGGGGCAATTCGTAGTGACGGGAGAGCCGGTCGCGGTGATGGGCGGCGGAGACTCATCGACCGGGGCACCGGCGGGCGACAGTAGTCAGCCCGTGCTATATGTGGAATTCCGCAAGGACGGGGTACCCGTCGATTCAGGCCCATGGTGGGCCGCAACGCAAGGCCAGAAGGTTCGCGGATGATGCGCAAGACTTCTCTTATCCTCCTCGGCGCGGCGGCGGGTGTCGCCGTCACACTGGTAACAACCCAGCCCCGGCTTTTGCTGGAGGGCGCACGCGCGCAAGCCGCGGCGGCGGCCGACACGTATCGGCAGCTCAGCCTGTTCGGCGACGTGTTCGAACGGGTGCGCGCCGACTATGTGGAGAAACCCGACGACGGCAAGCTGATCGAATCGGCGATCAACGGCATGCTGGCCGGGCTCGATCCGCATTCGAGCTATATGGATACCAAGAGCTTCCGCGACATGCAGGTGCAGACCCGCGGCGAGTTCGGCGGGCTCGGCATCGAGGTCACCATGGAGGAAGGGCTGATCAAGGTGGTCGCCCCCATCGATGAGACGCCGGCGGCCAAGGCCGGCATCATGGCCAACGACATCATCACCCACCTCGACGACGAGCCGGTGCAGGGCCTTACCCTGAACCAGGCGGTTGAGAAGATGCGCGGGCCGGTGAACACCAAGATCAAGCTCAAGGTCATGCGCAAGGGTGGGGACAAGCCGATCGAAGTGTCGATCACGCGCGACATCATCCGCGTGCGCTCCGTGCGCTCTCGCCTGGAAGGCGATGACGTGGGGTTCATCCGCGTCACCCAGTTCAACGAGCAGACCACGGACGGCTTGAAGAAGGCGGTCGCCGATCTCACGGCCCAGGCGGGCGACAAGCTCAAGGGCTTCGTCATCGATCTGCGGAACAATCCGGGCGGCCTCCTCGATCAGGCGATCTCCGTTTCCGATGCCTTTCTGGAGAAGGGGGAGATCGTCTCGACGCGCGGGCGCAATGCCGAGGAGACGCAGCGGTTCAACGCCCGGGCCGGGGATCTGAGCAAGGGCAAGCCGCTCATCGTGTTGATCAACGGCGGCTCGGCCTCGGCTTCGGAGATCGTCGCCGGCGCGCTGCAGGATCACCGGCGCGCGACCGTCATCGGCACGCGCTCGTTCGGCAAGGGATCGGTGCAGACCATCATCCCGCTCGGTTCCGGGAACGGCGCCCTGCGGCTCACGACGGCGCGCTATTTCACCCCGTCCGGCCGCTCGATCCAGGCCAAGGGCATCTCGCCCGACATCGAGGTCCTCCAGGAAGTGCCGGACGAGCTCAAGACGCGCACCGATACCCGCGGCGAGGCTTCGTTGCGCGGGCACCTCAAGGCGGAAGGCGACGAGCAGACCGGGTCGCAGTCCTACATCCCGCCGGACCCGAAGGACGACAAGGCGCTCCTCAACGCGCTCGATCTCATCCGCGGGATCAGCAAGAACTCGGCCTACCCGCCGAACCCGAAAACGGCGGTACCAAACTGATA
>DATBYX010000550.1:0-5489 GCA_036513475.1 Xanthobacteraceae bacterium
CGACCCTTAATGCGTCCGCGCACCACGCTCCTTGGCGTAACGTTCGCCAGCAGCCTCCACAGCTTTGGCATGCAGACCAGCGAGTTCAGGCCGCGCGGCGCGGGCGCGCTCGGCGGAATCAAGGGTCGACTGGGCCTGTCCCTGGAAGTGGGGCATGACGTGGCGGGCGATCAGCTCGAAGCTCTTGGCGGTTGCCTGCGGGTTCGCCCAATTATGGCCGAGCAGCAAATAGCAACCGAAGCCGCCGTTTGATTGCTTGACGAGCCGGTCGATCTGCGCGGCGCACTCTTCCGGCGTTCCGATCACGCCGAGCCCAGATTTGTTGATGAAGTCGATCATTTCAGCGACGCTGTCGCCGAGCACGGCCATTTGCGGGAAGGCCGCAACCGCCTGAAAGTAACGGAACCAATGCTCGATGCCGTACTGTACGTCGGCGATCGCCTGCTCCTTGGTTTCCGCACAGTGCATCGGGCCGACGAGGCGCCAATTCGAGCGGTCGACCGTCTTGCCGTGCACCCGCGCTTCCTCGCCCAGCACATTCCAATGCAGTGCCAGGGCATCGAAGCCGGCCGCTGTCGTCGCGCCGACCGAGAGGAGCCCGATGCCGTGCCGTCCTGCGAGCTTGGCCCCCGTGGGCGACGCCACGGCCGCCACCGCCACGTCGAAAAGCGGATTGGAATAAGGCCGAAGATGCAGCCGTGCATCTCGCAGATCCCAACGATGGTTCTTGAATGTCACCGGCTCATCTCCTGCCAGCAGCCTCATGATGACGTCAAGGCTCTGCTCGAGGAGCTCACGCGTCTCGGACTGAGGGACCCCGATCATGATGCCGTCCGTCGGCAGCGAGCCTGGTCCGGCACCGAACATCGCGCGCCCGCGGGTCAGGTGATCGAGCAGCACGATGCGCTCCGCAACCCACAGCGGATTGTGGTAGGAGAGGCTGACGACGCCCGTGCCAAGCTTGATGTGACGCGTGCGCTCGGCCGCAACCGCGATCATGATTTCGGGCGACGCGCTGATCTCCGTACCGGCGGAATGGTGCTCACCAAACCACGCTTCATCGTAACCGAGGTGGTCGAGCCAAGCGACCAGATCCAGATCGTTCTGTAGGGCTAACGTCGGATTAATGCCGGGCTTGTGGAAGGGCGCAAGAAAAACGCCGAAACGCAGGCGGGATGTCATAGGCATGTCCTCCATCGCATATTGGCGGCGGCGTCTCCCAAAAGGAAATGCGACCGTCTCTTCAAAGTGACCAGCCCTGCAGCCCACATACACCTTACGCGAGCGCGGTGTCATAGTCTATCGGCGCGGTGCGCAACTGCAATGCTCTGTCGATTTCCTCGCTACGGGCCGACTGGTGAGGCGGCGCTGCGATGCCGGGAACAGGTGCCGCCGGAATCATGCCTACGGATGCAAGACCCGCTGTCCGCAACAGTGCATGCCCTGTCATGCGCACGAAACCGTTGATCAATCCCTATCCCGCCGGCCAGCGGCGATTTACCGTTGCCCTTCCCCTGCTCGATGTAGGCGCGACGGAAGCGTCTTGTGCCGTCCAACTTCATCCTCTTTTTTTGTTGTTCGCGTTCATGCAAGCGGTCCAAGATAGCCGTGCGCCTGTATCAGCGCGGCCTCATCCGCAAGCCGCTGCCCGAGATCGGCGTGATACTGTTGCACGACGTCGAGCGTTGCTTCGTTGGCGAGATTGCGATGGTACTTGGCAAGTAACCTGTGCATGGCTGCGGCTTGAGACCCAACAGGATAGATGATTGCAGCCGGTTCGTATCCTGGTATTCGTCGACCAGAACATGGTCGAAGCGGCCCCCGACATCGTCGGCACGCCAAAATTAGGATGGGTAACAACATATCGAGTTCACGGCGATTGGGATGGGGGCTCACTTGATAGGCCAACTTAACAAGTTCGTCGGTGGTCTTACCCATCGCTGAAACGATCGCCACAACACGATTGCGGCCTTGCTGCTCGCCGCCGTCACTCCAAATCCAGTTCGCGCGCCCAACGCTCTAAATCGTCCGCCAACTGGCGCGCGCGCTCAGCCGCTTCAGGGTCCGGCATATGATCAGCCAGAAAGCGGCAATGTTGGATTTCCGCCTGAATCTCTATGAGAACTTCAAGACGATGGGGCATTACTCGGGCGGCTTAAGTCCGGGAGACGACAGCCATTCATTGATGTGCAAAGTGGTCTCTAGTTGCCGAGCCTTGCGGGACAAAAGTTCACGCTCCCTGCCGTGCGGCAGGGATTTGGCTCGCTCTTTGACGCGGTGGGCTTCCTGCTCTAACCGTTGCTCAAATGGGAGTTTGTGCGGCATTGTTGGCTCCTGATAATAGGCGGGAGCGTGCAGCACTCTCAGTCACCGATAACAGCCGAAGGCAGCGCGGTGATGGGGGCAGTAAATCCCTTTATGTCCAGTAGTCGATTAAATTCAAAAGGGGCCACTTCACTTTTTCAAAAGGGACCGGTTACCAGCACCGACAATTGCGAGCCATGCTCAAAGCCGGCACCAAGGCCAACGCAATCGTACAAAAGCTAAGGCGCACGGCCGGAGCAATCTATGCGCGAGCAAACAAGATCAGCTCGCCTTCTTCGACCGCCTGGCTGTGCTTACGCATGCGCTCGATGCGTCGTTCAATGAATTGCGGGGACTCTACGAAGCCGACGAACGCCAACGCGTGCCGGCGATGGTCTACAATGCGGTCGTGCAACGCACGGAGCCGATATAAGCGAGACGGCTTCGTGCTTCGGTCGCGCCAATTGGGTTCCCTGCGGAGGTTGCCGCTTGGCTTGAACGAGAGGACCGACAAGCCCTGTGTCAGGAAGTGGCCGCGATTCGGCGATGCGGTCGCTTAGTGCCGCCGTCCTGCTCGATTTCTTTACAGGGCCCGGTCCAAAGCCTATCAGCCGTCCGTCGTCTGTACGGAGATGTGGAATCATGACCGACCTTGACGTCCAGGATCCGGCGGCGAAGGCCGACAACATGGTCAATCCGGCGTTCCTCGCCGCAAGCATGATCGAAGAACGCGCCCCCGACATTGTCGAAGCCCTCAACGACATGCCTCCAGAACTGGCAGTCGCGGTTCTGCTTCGTCTGCCGCCCGATCGCGCCATTGAAGTCCTCGACCAGCCGGGGCTGGAACGCGAACCAGAACTCGTCACGCTGATGCCGCGGGAAGCAGCCGCAAAGCTGCTGGCCGGCGTGTCGGCCGACCGAGTCGCCGACATCTTCCATCAGGTAAAGGAGCCGCACTGCTCCGAGCTGCTCGATCTGTTGGACCCCGACACCAGGGTCAACATCCGCCGCCTGCTGCAATATCCGAAGGACACCGCCGGATCGATCATGACGACGGAATTCGCCAGCGTTCCCTCGACCTACACCGTCCAGCAGACACTCGACTATGTCCGTCACGTGGAAAGCAGCCGGGAAACCATCTACGCGATCTACGTGCTGGATCCGCTCAGCAAGAAGCTGGTCAAGACGATCACCCTGCGCCGGCTCATCACCGGAGATCCGCAAGCACCGGTGCTCTCCGTAGCCCGCCCAGGCCGTCTGATCACCGCCACTCCCCTCATGGACCGGGAAGATGTCGCGCGCCTGATCTCGAAGTACGACCTGCTCGCGGTGCCGGTCGTCGACCACGGTCGCGTCATTGGGATCGTCACGGTCGACGACGTCATCGACGCCATCGTGCAGGAAACCACCGAGGACGTGCAGAAGTTCGGCGGCATGGCGGCCATCAACGAGCCGTACATGGAAATCGGCTTCTGGCAGATGATGAAGAAGCGCGGCGGCTGGTTGTGCGCGCTGTTCCTGTCCGAACTGCTGACGGCATCGGCGATGCAGGGCTACGAAGGCGAGCTCGAGAAGGCGATCGTGCTGACGCTGTTCATCCCGCTGATCATGAGCTCGGGAGGCAATTCCGGATCCCAAGCAACATCTCTTCTGATACGCGCATTGGCCTTGCGTGAGCTTGAGATCAAGGACTGGTGGCGTGTGGCGCTGCGGGAAATCCCGAATGGATTGGCTCTTGGGGCGATGCTGGGCCTCGTCGGCATCGTCCGCATTTCGCTCTGGCAGAATCTGGGCTTCTATGACTACGGCGAGCACTGGATGCTGATCGCGCTGACGGTCGGCGCCACCCTAGTCGGCATCGTCATGTTCGGCTCGCTGACCGGATCCATGCTCCC
This sequence comes from Xanthobacteraceae bacterium, assembly GCA_036513475.1. Taxonomy (GTDB): domain Bacteria; phylum Pseudomonadota; class Alphaproteobacteria; order Rhizobiales; family Xanthobacteraceae; genus VAZQ01. The sequence continues at coordinate 4,200 of DATBYX010000550.1, forward strand.
GTTCATTCTGCAGCGGATCGGGTTCGATCCGGCCAGCGCTTCGGCACCGTTCGTCGCAACCCTGGTCGATGTCACGGGATTGGTGATCTATTTCACTGTCGCGTCCCTGATCCTTCGGGGAACGCTGTTGTAGACCGGCAAGCCGCCTGGTCGAGCGAAGGGCAAGGCCCGCTGACTCAACAATTACTGTCGGATCGCTTGGGACGCGGCTAGGCAACCTTTGCCGTTGCGCGGAGTTGGTTAGCCAGGAACTCGAAATGCCAAACGACCGCCCCAACATTGTTTTCTTCAGCTTGATCGCTGCCAGCCTCTCGGCGGCTGTGGTCCTCGTTGCGCTGTTGATCGCAGGCGATGTGGGAGGTCCGAGGGTAGCAATGAACAATTCGCCGCCAATAACAGCCCGGTAAGCGATAGCTAACTTGAGGAATAAGAAAGGCCGCCCTTGGGGCGGCCTTTCTGCCTGCTCCCCCCGCAACGCTTGGGCTTACTCGACCACTTCGACGATGCGATGGCTGCGGGCGTCAACCAGCACCGGCCGATCGTTGATGATCGTGTAGCGGTATTCACGAGCGCCGTATTCCTGAGGCACTTCGTAATACGTCACGCCTTCTTCAGGAAGTTCGGCGCAACCCTGACGTCGCCCTGATAGCGGTATGAGGGTCGACGCTGTTCGACGACGTATCGGTGAAAGCGGGGCCGTTCATCGGCGCCCAAAACTCCGGCGACACCGCCGAGAACTCCTCCGACCGTACCTCCGACGATCGCACCCACTGGACCGCCTGCACGATCACCTTCGCGGGCGTCGCGTTCAACGCCTTCAGGCACGCCTTGGGCGGATGTCGAGAGCGGAACGATTATTACCGCAGCGATGAATGCAGCACCGAAAACCTGACGCATCATTTTTGGAAACCTCCTGTGTGATTCAAGGAGCTATCCGAAAGCTTTGTTGCTTCTGTGTGACCCTTTCGCGCCAGGGTTACGTCTTATCGAAGAAGCGACAGTCGGCCTGACGTGCATCGGATTCCGGTTCATATTGTCGCGGATTGCACTGCACTGCAATCTTTGCAAACAGGATCATCACTTGCGATGACCTTCCCCCCCGAGCTCGATCGGCAAGGGTCGGAAAAAAGTTATTTCCCGACGTTTAGAAAGTGGCTCTGTTGAGCCATATTTCCAATTCATCATCGATTGTGTGATTCGCATTTCCCGGAAATTGAGAGGCACCGGTGCTCGACAACCCGGACAAGACCACTCGGCTGCTAACCGCACTAAAAGCGGCGGCACCATTCG
>DATBYX010000551.1:0-2354 GCA_036513475.1 Xanthobacteraceae bacterium
AATCTGACGCCCATGGGCTTTCTCTTGCGGCGTATTTCCCAGCGCCAGGCGTCCCGATCGGTCCAGGAAACGGCAACGTAGAATGATCGGCGTGGGGAAGGGCGGAGCGCGACCAATCTAGACCCCTTCGGTTTGACGGAAGGGCGCGCGATAACGGGCGTCGGTGCCGATAGGACAAAGCATGCATTTAGTCCGCTGAACTATTTTCAAGGCGGGCCTGAAGCCGGTAGCCGACACCCGACTCGGTGACGAGAAGGCGCGGGTGGTTGGGATCGGTTTCGATTTTCTGCCGAAGTTTGCGGACCAGAATCCGCAAGTACTGGATGTTGTCTCGCTGGTTGCCGCTCCAAATGTCCTTGAGCAGCTGGTCGTGCGTCACCACGAGGCCGACATGTGTCGCCAGAATATGGAGCAGGCGATATTCTTTTCTGGTCAATCTGATCTGGTTGTTGTTGAGCGACACGGCGCGGCCAACGAGATCGACCGACAACGGGCCGGCTACCACGACCGGATTCTCGGTTGCGGTCTTGAAATATCGCCGCAGCGCGGCTTCGCTGCGGGCCAGCAATTCGGCCATGCCGAACGGCTTGACCACGTAGTCGTCCGCTCCCGCCTGCAGCAGCCGGACCTTATCGTCTTCATTGGACACGACCGACAGAATGATGACGGGCACATTCGACCATGACCGGAGTCGTTCCAGAACTTCGGTGCCATGAAGATCCGGTAACGACAGATCAAGAATAATGAGATCCGGCGTGTTGAAGGTCGCCGCCTTCAATCCCTCGTCGGCATTCTCGGCCTCAAGCACGGAGAAGCCGCGAAGCTCGAAACCGGCACGAAGGAATCGTCTTATTTTCGGTTCGTCGTCGATCACGAGAACGACGTTGCTGGCCTTATTCATCTGCCAGGGCCGTCAGCTCGGAAGCCTTCATCGTAGAGCCGGGTAGCGCAATGGAAGCCGTCGTTCCCTGGCCTTGCCCGCGGCTCGAGATGTCGATGGTGCCCCCGTTTGCCCTGACGAAGGTGGATGCGATCCAAAAGCCCAGACCCGAGCCGGGGATGGTGGCCTGATGGCGTTGGCTGCGGAACGACCTGCGGCCCAGTTGCTGCTGTTCATCCGGCGTGATCCCGACGCCTTGATCGGTAATCGACACGATCACCTGTTCCTGTTCGGCGCGCGCACTGACCGAGATCGTCGAGCCGGACGGCGAATATTTGGCCGCATTCTCCAAGAGCTGCCCGCACGCCTCCTCGATCAGGCCGGAGTCCACATTGACCAGCGGCAAATCCCTGGCGAATGCGGTCGCGACCTTGTGTGCCGCCAGTCGCCGGCCTCTTCGCTTGACTGCCGCGTTGACGATGTCGCGCGGATCCGCCCATTGCATGCGCGGGCTGACGCCGCTCGCGGTGACCCGCGTGGCATTGAGCAGGTTTTGAATGTAGGCCTCGAGGTCGGCGACTTCGTCGGAAATGGCCTCGACCAGCGAGTGGATCCGCGCGTCTTCTCGAATGGCGGGCATCGAATCCAGCACGCTTGCCGAGCCCCGAATGGCGGACAGCGGCGTACATAATTCATGGGAGAGCGTGCCGTGGAATGCGTCGCGCAATAGCTGCGCCTGCAGGTGCAGCTTGGCGTCCTCCATCGCCCGTTCGATATCGAGACGCTGCAGCGTCAGGGACACTTCTTCAAGGATGGCCTCGAAACGGCGCGTCTTGAGATCGATGACTTCGCGCGATCCGCGCCCGATATTGACGGCAACGAGGCCATGAACCGTGGTGTCGGAACGTACCGTGCGCAGCAGCCAGACGTTCTGCGTCGGTTCATCCACCATGCTGCGGGCGGTGGCATCGGTGGCCGCGACCGTCGCGGCGACGCTCTCTTGCACGACCATTGGCAGCGAGTTCGATTCGAGCGCTTCAAAGCGGCCGCCGGCTGTGGCCGCAAAGAACGCGACCCGTTGTCCGAGCGCATAGGACAGGTAATTCTGAATGGCGGAGATCAGGTCCGATATGGTGAAACACGCCGCCAAACGTCGCGAGAACTCGTAAAGCTGTTGGATTTCCCGCTCTCGATGGCGCAGCGTTTCCGTCTCCTGCCGCAGGCGCGAGGCAAGATTGCTGCTGACCAGCGACACCACCAGGAACAGCATGAGGTCGATGACTTCGTGCGGATCCTCGACTTGGAAACTGTAGAGCGGAGGAAAAAACAAGAAATCAGCCACCGCCAGGCTGGCAATCGACGCCAGGGTGGCAGGCCAGATGCCCCATTGGGTAGCCGCGACAATGACAGGTATCAGGTACGCGATCGGGACGAGGTTGGCCGCAAGCGGCTGGCCGAGCGGGAGCAGGACGGC
>DATBYX010000552.1:0-14764 GCA_036513475.1 Xanthobacteraceae bacterium
CAAATCATTTCACATGGTCACCGTAGCCAGGAATCGGATCGACCACGGTGATCTGCTTGACCGGAAAGTTGGAGATGATCTCGATGCTCTTGTCATGCACGATGAGCATCTCCTCGATGCGCACGCCGTAACGGAAGCGCTTGCCGTGCTGCGTCTCGAGCGCAAACGTCATCCCCGACTTGATCTCCACGGGATGATCGAGCGACCAGATGCGCGAGATCACCGGGGGATCGTATTGCGCGAGGCCAAGACCGTGGCCCCAGAGATTGGCCGCCGCCTGGTCTTCCTCCTTGTAACCCCAGGCTTCCTTGGCCGACGGCCATTTCTTCGCGATCTCGCGTGTCGTCGTGCCCGCTTTCACCGCTCCGATGGAGTCGTAGAGCCATTCGAGCGCGGTGGCGTAGGTGTCTTTCTGCTCCCTGCTCGGCTCCTTTCCGACGCAATATGTGCGGTAATAGCAGGATTTGTACCCGTTCCAGGTGAGCGCGGCCAAGTCCATGAAGACGATGTCGCCTGGCTGAATGATGCGATCAGAGAAGTTGCGCCAGTTCGGCCAGGTGTTGGGGCCTGACGATACGATCACGTCCTCAACGTCTTCCATCCCCGGAATGCTGTAGAGATATTTCATCAGGTGCGCGGTCACCTGGTTTTCGGTGATGCCGGGCCGGAGGAATTTCATGCACTCCCAGTGGGTGGCGTCCCCGATAGCACCAACGATGCGCATGCACTCCTGCTCATCGACATTTTTGACGGCGCGGGCCTCCATCATCGGCGTCATGCCATCCACCCAGTTGATCTTCTTCTCCTTGAAGATGTTGATCATGTTGATGTCGATGAAATCGACACCGAGCTTCTGGCCGGCGACGCCATGGCGCTTCATCTCGTAAAGGATCGCGTCGGTGAATTTCTTCACCTGCTGTTGCGAGGCAGGACCTGCGGCGCCCTTGATCCAGGCGTAGGAGTAGCGGACGTTCTCCTTGGGAATCCAAGGCGAATGGCGCTCGATCTGGAACCCGATATCGCCCTGCTCGAACAGCACCGGCTGCCCGTCGCCGCAGAGAAGCGCATAGCGCAGGCCCGGCTTGAGCCGGTTCCAGCCGGGCGTCAGCGTGCCGGTGAGGTAGCGAACATTCTCGTCGTACATGCACAGCATGGCACCGAGCCCGTGCTTCTTCATATGCTCGCGCGCACGCTCGGTGCGGTAGTTCTTCAGTCGGTCCCAATTGACTCGCTGCTGCCAATCAAGGCCGACGATGCCGAAATTCGCTGTGCCCATGAGCTCTCCCGAGATAAGGCGCGCGGCGCGCGTGCCGGATTGGGGTGGGTCGATGTTCAGGTCGCATCCTGACCGGGATCGGCCTTGAGCCCCGCGGCTTCGATGCCGGAGATCGCGCAGGCCTCGTCGCGGTCCGAAGTGTCGCCGGAGATGCCGACCGCGCCGATGACATCCCCCGCCGCGCTCCGGATGAGCACGCCACCGGGGTTGGTCACGATACGCCCCTCGCTCGCCGCGGCGAGCGCAGTGAAGAACATGGGCGTCTTGGCGGCACGCGCCGCCAACGTGCGCGAGCCGAAGCCCATGCCGAGTGCACCCCATGCCTTGCCGAAGGCGATATCGAAGCGCAACAGGCCGGATCTGTCTTCGCGCTTGAAGGCGACCAGGTGCCCTCCCGCGTCGAGGACTGCGACGGTAAGCGGGGCACAGTTGGTATCTCGGCCCTTCTTCAGTGCGGTATCGACGATGGTGGAAGCCTGCGCAAGCGTAACGACAGACATGTCTGCTCCGATGATTTGCCGGCGGAGATGAGCTGAGTTTACTTGCCGGCGCGGTTTGCCCAATAGACCGATACGGCGGAGACCTCCGCCGCGCCCGACACTTTTCCTTTTGTCTCCTCATAGCAGGAGAGCGTTCGCTCGACGAGCGGCAGTTCGAGCCCCTGGCGCTTGCCTTCCCCCAGCATGGTGCGAAGGTCCTTGACTGCGCTATCGATATCAAACGTCACAGGTCCGAGGTCGCCGCCTTTGAGCATAGCGGCGACCGCGGGTCCTCGTACCTTCAGCACGTTTGGGCCCCCCGAGGTGTCCGCCAACAGCTCCATAAGCCGCGCCGGATCAAGCCCAAGCGGCCGGCACAACGCAAGTGCCTCCCCCAGCGCCTGCCAGTAAATCATGAGCGGCATGTTGATGGTGAGCTTCATCACTGCCCCGGTGCCAAGCGGACCGCAATGTTCCAGCCTGCGGCAGAGTTGCTCGAGAATGGGGCGTGCACGCTCGATATCGGCCGGCTCGCCGCCCATGAGGCCGATCAGCTTGCCTTGCCGCGCGGGACCGGTCGTGCCGCCGACCGGACATTCCACCAACGCAGCACCCTTCGCGCGCACTTTTTCCGCAAGCGCCGTTTCGGTCGCAGGCGCCACGGTGCTCATCTCGATGAATAGCTTCCCGGTCACGTCTCCTGCGAGCAGCCCGGCAGGACCACCATAGACCGCATCAATTGCTGCCGCGTCGCTGAGAATGGTGATGACGGTCTGCGCGTTGCGCGCAACATCGGCAGGGTTGGTGGCGACCTTGGCGCCTGCATTCGCAAGTGGTCGCGCCTTCTCCGGGCTCCGATTCCATACCGTCAGATCGTGCCCAACCTCGATGAGCCGCTGCGCAATGGCCGAGCCCATTTTGCCCAGTCCGGCAATTCCGATCTGCATGGCAGCTCTCTCCGGCTTTCAATGCGGGACGATAGGGGATTACACCGCGGCAAGGAAGCCGTTGCGCTCTGCTGATCGGCGCAGGGGATTGAATGCCTGTGCAGCGGCTGTATAGCTCCGCCATGCCCAACGGGCTTTGGGAGATGTGAGAAATGGCGCGAGCGGTCGGGGTGGTTGGTCTTGGAATCATGGGGGGCGCGTTTGCGCAGAACCTCGCGAAAGCGGGTTGGCGTGTGATTGGCTTCGACATCAATCCGGCCCGCTGCCGCGCCATGCGACGAGCGGGCATCGAGATCGCTCCGGACGCCAAGATGCTCGCGCGCAGAGCGCCCACGATCATCACCAGCCTGCCAACGCCGGCGGCTCTCGATGTGACTGCCAAAGCTGTCGTCGATGCGCATGTGTCCCCACGCATCCTGGTGGAGGCGAGCACGTTCACCATTGCGGACAAGCAGAAGGCCGAGCGTGCGCTGAGCAAAGCGGGGCATGTCATGCTGGACTGCCCGGTCAGCGGCACCGGATCGCAGGCGAAAGCGAAGGATCTCGCCATCTATGCCAGCGGAGACCGCAAATCCATCCGCAAGCTGCGCCCGCTGTTTGCGGCATTCTCGCGTGCGGCGCACGATCTCGGTGCATTCGGCAACGGCAGCCGCATGAAATACATCGCTAACCTTCTGGTAGCGATCAATAACGTTGCGAGCGCCGAAGCGATGGTGATGGGGCTCAAGGCAGGTCTCGATCCCCGAACGGTGCTCGAAATGGTCAGTGCAGGAGCCGGGAACTCGCGCGTGTTCGAGCTGCGTGCGCCCATGATGGTCCACAATCGCTACAACCAGCCGACCATGAAGATCTCAGTCTGGCAGAAAGACATGGCGGTCATCGGCGATTTCGCGCGGCAGCTCGGCTGTCCCACGCCCTTATTCGATGCGACGGTCCCGATCTACAACAAGGCGATGAAGACCGGCCATGCCGATCACGACACCGCTGCGGTCTGCGCGGTGCTGGAGAAGATGGCGCAGGTAAAACGACGCAGGCGCTAAGGCGCGCAGCCTACCTAGGCGCGCAGGAAATCGAGCACCGCCGTCTCGGCCAAGACGGCTTGAGGAATTCCGTGTCGTTGTGAGCGCGCTCGATCCCGTGCCGTCTGCGTGGCCTGCAGATATGCGCCGAGGTGGCGCGCGCGTTCGATAATGCGGTGTCCGACCGGCAGTCGTTGCGCCTCGAAATTTTCCAGCCCTGCTTCGACATTCTCTGCCTCCTCGAGCGCGGCAACCAGGCATGCGGCATCATCCGCGGCTTTCGCAACGCCTGCGGCGACGTGTGGCCGTGCAACGAATGCTGCGTCGCCGACAATCGCGACTCGCCCAAAAGCCATACGCGGGCTCGCGAGATCGTAGATAGGCTGCAGGATGGGCTCTGAGATCATGCGCACCACGTCGCGGAATTGCGGGGGCAGCAATCGCTCGGCATCGGCTCGCATGGCGCTGATTGCGTCGCGCCGAATGAGCGGTGGCGGGATTGAGACCGAATGGGTGGTACCGCTTTCATCGGTGAGCAGGTGGCGCAGTTCGCTGCTTTCGTCCGCCGGACGGTACCAGACGACATTGTAGCGCCGGCGCCCGGGATGCAGATCATTCTCGGGGCCGGCGACCGGATAGCCCAGGAACTGCTCGCCCGGCGGCAGATAGAAAGTCATGAAATTGAATAGCTCGCGGTGAATAACAGTCGGAAATGCCGCCTCGGCGATGAGCGCGCGCCACGCCACGTAACCCGCATAGAGCGGCGCCAGGTCGGGGAGGCACTGCTGGCGAATGGTGGAGCGAAGGCCATCGGCTCCGACCAGGAGATCGCATTCGATCGCCCCGTGCTCGCGCAACGTGACGGTGACCGCATGCTGCGTCTGCTCGAAGCCGACCACTACCCGGCCGCGATGATAGTGCTCGGCGGGAAATGCATCCCGCAGGGCCCGGTAGACCCGCTCCCAGGCCGTGAGAACCTGCGGGCAGGTAGACTCGCCGATGACCTGCCCCGAAGCATCGAGGATTTTGCGGGTCGTGATCTCGACGCCAAGATCCGTCGTATCGATGCCGATCCGGATCAGCCTCTCGATCAGGTCGGGCTGCGCGACAATGCCCGCACCGCGGCCGGCAAGCTCGCCCTCGACTCGCTCGTAGATCTCAACGTCCCAAGCCGTTTGATGCAGCAGCAAGCCAGCCAGCAGGCCGCTCATGGACCCGCCGACGACGACTGCGCGTCGCCTGCGCATTTTCCGCAATAGCTCCGCCATTTCCGCAGCAACAAAACCTGCTATATATCTGACCAGACCAGGAGGAAAGCCATGGCCCTGACGATGTTGGACAAGCAGCCCCTCAATTCTGATAAATCGGCGTGGCCGCCGGAAATCGCTGCCGAATTCGAGCGGGAGAGGAAAAACCCGAATCCATGCGTGGGCAGCGAATTCGTTTCAGAGAGCGATCGGGTTCGGGTCTGGATCATCCGGTTGCAGCCTGGCGAACGCATTGGTTTTCATCGCCACGTGCTCGACTATTTCTGGACCTCCGTGAGCGGTGGTCGAGGACGCCAGCACGTGCACGACGGCACAACAGTTGAATACACCTACGCGCCAGGCGAGACTCGACACGAGACCTATGGGCCGGGTGAATTCAAGGTGCATGACCTTGAAAACCTCGGGGACAAGGAGATGGTGTTCATGACCATCGAATTCCTGCAGAGCGCGAACAAGCCGCTGCCGCTGCCGAGCCAAATCCGGGGACAGGCAGCCGCCTGACCGTTTCTGACCCTGACAGCTCATTCACTCAGGTCATTCCGGGGCGCCAACGCAGGCAAGCTTGCGCAGCCTGCGTAAACTTGGCTGCGTGCGGCGAGCCCGGAATTACTAAACAGAGTTCCGATCCGCGCCAAAACCGCTCTAGCCAAGTCCCTGCCCTTCCTGCACACTGGCGTCCCGAAAATTAAGGCTCACCCGCAGTATATGGCGGGAACGAGCACGCCGGGGGGAACAGGTGGATCTCAGCTTCGATTTGCTGGCCAACGCCGTGATCGCCGGGGTTCTGCTCGGCGGTTTCTATGCCGCGGTGACGATCGGAGTGTCGATCTCGTTCGGCATCCTCGACATCGTGAACATTGCACACCCCGCATTCATCATTCTCGGCTCGTACATAGCCTACATCATCAACAGCAGCTTTGGCATCGATCCCATTGTGGTCAGCATCATCGTGCTTCCGGTGTTCTACCTGCTGGGAGCCGGCGTCTATCAAATCTATTATCAAGCGTTCGAGCGGTATGGACAGGAATCGCTGCGCGGCCTGTCCTTCTTCTTCGGGCTTTTGTTCATCACCGAAGTCCTGCTCATCCTCGTGTTCGGTGTTGATTATCGCTACGTCGAGGCTTCGTATATTGGACCGAGCTGGCATGTCGGCGTAATGGACTTCCCGCTGCGCATGCTGGTGCCCTGCCTCACGGCGTTGGCCATGTTCGGCGTCCTGCAGCTCTTTCTTTCGCGAACGTTCATGGGACGCGCCATTGCCGCGGTGGCGCAGGACCAGCTGGCGCTGCGACTGATGGGCGCCTCCCCAATGCGCATCAAACGCGTCGCATTCGGTATCTCGATTGCAACCACGGCTGTGGCCGGCGCGCTGCTGATCATCATCCAGCCGGTGGAGCCGTCGGTCGGCCGCGAATATATCGGGCGTGTTTTCGCCATCTGCGTGCTCGGGGGGCTTGGCAGCCTGCCCGGAACGGTGATCGGCGCCATGTTGCTGGGCATCATCGAGAGCTTCACTTCGACCTTCTACGGGCCTTCCTGGGCGCCCGCGGTCGGTTTCGGCGTTCTCCTGCTCACCCTTGCTTTCCGGCCGTCAGGCCTGCTCGGGCGATAGGCTGGCCACCGTGCTCATCCGCTCCAGTCCGCGGCTCCGGCAAAAAACAAATGACGGCCGTCAGACACGCCGGAATCCGCTGCGGCAGGATTTGTTCGTGGTGATCGCGATCGCGAGCGCGGCTGTCGTCTTCTTTGGCGCCCGCGCGGTCAGCAACGATTACGTGTTCTTCGCCGGCTACACCGTGTTGCAATACATCGTGCTGGCGACGGCGTGGAACATTCTCGGCGGCTATACCGGATACGTGAATTTCGGATCCGCGGCCTTCTTCGCAATGGGCGCGTACACGACCGTGTTCTTCCACAAATCTCTTCCGTTGCCGATCCCGGCTCTGATCGTTATCGGCGGCATCGTCTCCGGTCTCGTCGGCTTCGGCATGGGCTATCTCACGCTGCGGCTGCGCGGGGCATTCTTTGCCATTGCGACGCTTGCGCTCGCAGTCGTGCTGCAGACGTTCGTGGTGAACTGGGACTACGTGGGCGGCTCCCGCGGGGCCTATATCATCCGGCCGAGCGAAAACGTGCTCACCGGTCCCTACATCCAATATTTGTTCCTGCTGATGCTGTCGCTGGTGGTGGTCGGGCTCGTCTGTGCACGCGGAATCGAGCGTTCGCGGCTCGGCTACGGCTTCGCCGCGATTCGCGACGACGAGCTTGCCGCCGAGGCGTGCGGCGTCCCAACGCTGCGCCTCAAGCTCATCGCAACCACGCTCTCAGGCGCGTTGATGGGAATGGCCGGGGCGCCCTTTCCTTATTACATCGGCTATCTCCAGCCATCGTCAGCGTTCGGGCTTGAATACGCGGTGAATTCCATTGCCATGCCGATGATCGGCGGAACGACCAGCTGGGTGGGTCCGCTCATCGGGGCGATCCTGCTCGGCTCGTTGCAGCAGATCGCAACCGTGACCATTTCCTCTGCGGTCAACCTCCTCATCGTCGGACTGCTGCTGGTCGGCTTCGTCATCATCGCTCCCAACGGGATCGTGGGACTGGTCCAGGATCGGCTGCGTGCGGGGGCCAAATAATGCCTCTGCTTGAAGTCGCGGGCTTGAGCAAACGCTTCGGCGGCTTCGTCGCGCTTGACGGCATCGATCTGACGGTCACCGAAGGCGAGCGTGTCGGGCTGATCGGGCCTAACGGCTCCGGCAAGTCTACCCTGGTCAATTGCATCTGCGGCACGCTGGCGAATGAGACCGGAACGGTGCACTTCGACGGGCGACCGGTCGATGGGCTGCTCACGCACGAACGCACGCGCCGCGGGATGGCCCGCAGCTTTCAGCTTCCGCGCCCGTTCGTGACCCTGACCGTTGCTGACAATGTGCGCGTCCCGCTTCTCTACACGGTCAACGCCCGGCGGGGGCACGCGCTCAAGCCGGATGAGCTCGACTCACGTTGCGCCGAGCTGCTGCAGCTCGTGAGCCTTTTCGACAAGGCCGCAATCCTTCCGCGCGACCTTACCCAGGTCGAAATGCGCAAGCTCGAGCTCGCGCGGGCGATGGCGGCGGAGCCAAAACTTCTGATCGCCGACGAAGCCATGGCGGGACTGTCGCAATCGGAAGTGGACGACATTGTCGGGCTGCTGATCCGGCTCAACGAACGCGGGATCACCATCATTCTGATCGAGCACATCATGCGCGCGGTGATGCGATTTTCGCAGCGGCTCGTCGTCCTGGTCTCGGGCAAGAAGATCGCCGATGGACCGCCCGAGACGGTCATTCGCGATTCAGAGGTGGAGAAGGCATACATTGGCGAATAGCCTTGTGATCGAGAAGATCGATGCGGCTTACGGGGCGGTACGCGTCCTGGAGGACGTTTCGCTGCGCGTCGATGGCGGCGAAACCGTGGTGCTGCTCGGCACCAACGGGAACGGCAAAAGCACTTTGATGAAATGCGTCATGGGCATCCTGCCGCCGCGCGCCGGCCGCATCACTGCCGAGATCGACGGCGAGCGGCACGAGCTGGTCGGTCGCACCACCGAGCAGATCGTGGATCTCGGCATCGCGCTTGTCCCCGAGGGTCGCCGGCTGTTTCCGCGGCTCACGGTCGAGGAGAACCTGCTGCTCGGCGCGTTCCGGCGCAAGGCGCGCGCGTCACTGAGATCGAACCTGGATTTCTGCTTTGAATGCTTTCCGCGTCTCGCCGAACGGCGACGGCAACTCGCGGGATCCATGAGCGGCGGCGAGCAGCAAATGCTGGCGCTGGCGCGTGCGTTGATGCTCGCCCCGCGCATTATTCTGATCGATGAGCCTTCCGTCGGACTTGCCCCGGTGCTGGTGAGCCGCACCATCGACAAGATCAAGGAGCTCAAGGACACCTACAAGCTCACCGTGCTCATGGCAGAGCAGAACTTTCCGCAGGCGTTGCGCATTGCAGATCGGGGCTACGTCATCGTGCATGGCCAAATCGCGTTCGAAGGCCGTTCCTCCGCCGAGCTCAACAACAACGACCTGATCCGGAAGTTTTATCTGGGGCTGTGACGACTGAATCCGGGTGCAGGCGGGACAGACCTCGGCTTCGCATGATGCCGGTGTGCTCACAGCAGGAACAAGCTGGCCGAGAATGGGGATGCTTGTTCTTACAGCGTGCGAGGTGATGCAGGGGCGATGCATGCATCGCCCCGACAATATGGAGAGCCGCCGAGTCGGCCCTCCCCGCTACTTGGCCTTTTCGTACGGATAAACGACTTTCCCCGACTCGTATTCCGCCGGCGCGACCACGGCCTGTGTTGAGGCGTCCTTGAACTGGCCGACGTCGTTGCCTTTCACATTCTGGAACTGCACTTGCAGCACCCGTGACTGGGCCCACTCGCCCTTTGGGCCGAATTTCACGTCACCGACAATCGTCTTGAAGGTATGACCGCGGATGTAGTCGCCGAGCTTCGCATCATCGAGGCTTTTGGTACCCTCGATCGCCTGTTGCAGCACCTGGAGCTGCGCATAGCCCCATGGCGCCATGTAGTAACCGAGCGGATCCACCCCTTCAGCTGAGGCCCTGGCCTGATAACGCTTGATCAGATCCAAGACCCCGGGGAACTCCATCTTGGGCACCGGTAGCCAGAAGTCGTAATTCACGAACCCGTTCAGCAGAGCCCCCAGCTGAGTCTTGATCGCGGTCGCCTGCAGCCCGACCATTCCGCCGCCGACCATCTTCGGCTTGTAACCGATCTCGTTGATGGCCCGTACCATCCCGACGGAATCCGGCGGATAGGAGCAGATGACCATCAGATCCGGATTGCTGGCCGCAACCGCGCGCACGATCGGCGCATAGTCGGCAGTCGAGGGCGGGTAGGTCTTGTCGTAGACGATCTTCAATCCTGTTTTCTTCGCATTCTCTCGCGCGCCATCGGCGGCATTGCGCGAGAACTCCTGATCGGCCGCGACGATGGCGACGCTTTGCGGCTTTTGCGCTTGTGCCATGGCGACATCGAAGAAGCCTTTGGTGAAGGCCGGCTTCGCATCGGGACCAGACGGTATCATCGCGAAATAATTCGGATAGTCGAATTCGGAATTCACGGCGAGCCCGAGCAAGGTGATGAATGTCTTCTTCTTCTGGATGACGATCGGCATCGCAGGCGCAATCTGCGCGGTCGCGTAGGGGCCGATGATGAGATCGACCTTGTCGACGTCGACAAGCTTGGTGTAGATCGGCGGCACCTCCGCAGGCGAGCTCTTGTCATCGTAATAGACGAGCTTCACCGGACGGCGGAGCAGGCCGCCCTTGGCGTTGACCTCCTCCTCCCAGATCTTCTGCGCGAGCAGAGCGGATTTGCCGTTCGGCGCGAGGCCTCCGGTGAGCGCCATGCTGTAGCCGATCTTGATCGGCTCTCCGGACTGCGCCGAGGCCGGAGCAGCAAAGAGGACGCCGGCCAGCAATGCCGCAGCGGATGTGCAAGCCGCAGCAAGCGTCGTCCGCGCAAATCCGCGGTAGTTCGCACCATAACGCATCCTTGTTCCTCCCGTCGCAACCTGGTTTGCAGTGACATCTTATCGGCAGGCAGCATGCGCCTGCTAGGGGCCGCCAAGTGTATTACGGCGTCGCATCCCCGCCTTCCACCATGATGGTCTCGACCTCGCCCGCGCCGGCGCGGCGGTAGGCCGCAGCCCGGTCATATTCGGGGGAGGTGAAACATGCCACGCCCTGCTCGAACGTCGGAAACTCGATCACGACGTAGCGCTGAAACTTTTCCGGCCCCTCCATGACCTGATAGCGCCCGCCGCGCGCCAGCACCTTGCCGCCAAATTTTGCAATGATCGCCGGAACCAGGTCAGTGTATTTCTTGTATTCAACGGGATCATTGATCTTCGATCGCGCAACCCAATACGCGGGCATCGCTGTCCTCCGTTGCGGGGCGCCAGACGCTACACTTAATTCCACAGGCTCTGGCAAAGCAATGCGCTAGGGGTCACGGCCGATGGAGCGGGAGCAATGGCGAGACAGATCATCGATATATCGGTTCCCCTGGAGAACGACGTGGTCGCCGATCCGCCGCGCTATGGCCCCAACATCGAGTACTTCACGCACCGGCAGACCGCGCGAGACATCGTCGAGTTCTTTCCGGGGCTGCGCGAGCAGGACCTGCCCGACGGCGAAGGCTGGGCGATCGAGTGGATCAGACTTTCCACCCACAGCACCACGCACCTCGACGCTCCCTGGCATTTCGCGTCCACCATGGACCGTGGTCAGCGCGCGATCACCATCGACGAAGTGCCGCTCGAATGGTGCTTGCAACCTGGCGTCAAGCTCGACTTTCGCCACTTCCCCGACGGCTATGTCGCAACCGCACGTGACGTGGAAGAGGAGCTCGATCGTATCGGACACAAGCTCTCACCCCTTGAGATCGTGCTGGTGAATACGAGCGCGGGCGCCGCTTACGGCCGGGCCGACTATGTCTCCAAGGGTTGCGGTATGGGGCGGGAGGCGACGCTTTACCTGCTCGAGCGTGGCGTGCGTATCACCGGAACCGACGGCTGGAGCTGGGATGCCCCTTTCATCCATACCAGAGAGAAATATCTCGCGACCCGCGACGCGAGCCTGATCTGGGAAGGACACAAGGCCGGACGCGAGATCGGATATTGCCACATCGAGAAGCTGCACAACCTGGAAAGCCTTCCCGCAAAGGGCTTCGTGGTGAGCTGCTTCCCGGTCAAGGTGCGCCGCGGTTCCGCCGGCTGGACCCGCGCAGTGGCTATTCTCGACAGCGGCACGTGATTGCCCTAACCACTAGCGCCAATAACGTCGTCAGAGAGGTGCAGCTTGGATCGACGCAGTTTGATGGTCGGCGCTGTCGCTGCAAGCGTCGTTAACACGGCGCTGGCGCAGGAAGCCTATCCGAATCGGGCAATTACCATTATCAATCCGTTTCCTCCGGGTGGTGCTTCCGACGTGGTCACGCGACCGCTTGCAGCAGTGCTCGAGTCCATCGTGCACAACCCCGTGGTGATCGACACCAAATCCGGCGCTGCCGGACAGGTCGGCGCCCAGGTTGCTGCCCATGCCAAGCCGGACGGATACACTTTACTGTCCCACATCACCTCGATCTCCGGCTTCGCCGAGGTCGACCGGCTGTTCGGGCGCCAACCGAAATTCACCAACGCCGATTTCATTCCGCTGGCGCGGTTTGTCGCCGATCCCTGCGTGTTAATCGTCAATGACCAGCAGCCGTGGCACACGCTGCAGGAGTTCATCGCAGACGCGAGGAAGCGGCCGAACGAGATCATTTTCAGCTCGTCGGGCCTTTACGGCGCGCTGCATATTCCCATGGCGCTGCTCATGTTGTCGGCCGGAGGATTGAAGCTGCGGCATCTCCCGACGAATGGTGGCGGGCCCGCGCTCACGGCCCTCCTCGGCAACAACTCGGCCGTGCTGGTGTCATCGGTTTCGGCGAGCCTTGCGCAAATCAAGGCGGGAAAGGCGCGCCCGCTCGCTCTCTTCGGCAGTAAAAGGTCGCAAGCGCTTCCCGAGGTGCCAACCCTCAAAGAAAGCGGCTATGACGTCGAATACTATCTTTGGGTTGGGCTGTTTGCACCCAAGGGCACACCCGATGCGGTCGTCAGCTATTTGCGCGGTGTCTTGAAGACGGCAGCGCACAGCCAGCAATTCAAGGCAGCGCTCGCAAATCTCGGACAAGAGCTCGACTACATGGACCAACCTGAATTCGGCGCGTTCTGGGAGGCGGATACTAAACGCATCGGGGCGGCCATTCGCGCCATTGGGAAGGTCGAAGGCTAGTTCCGCCGGCGCGGACAGCGTCGAGCCGGCGCAAGGGAGCGCGCAGACGTCATGCGAGAGAGGACACAGGCTTGATCGTTCGTACCGATCACGTCGTCGGCGGCATATTTGTCGTCTTCGGGTTTCTGATACTCGGGTTGAGCGGCGATCTCCCGGTAGGCACGCTTTCCTTTCCCGGCGCGGGGATGATGCCCAAGCTGCTTGCAGGCTTGCTCGTCCTGTTTGGTCTGGCGCTCGCGCTTCATGCGCGGCGGAGCGAACCGCTCGCAAACCTCTCGTGGCAGGATCTGCCGCATGCGGTCCAGGTCGCCGCGATCACCGCGCTCGCCGTGGCGTTCTATCAGAGCCTCGGATTCGCGCTGAGCATGGGCCTGCTTCTGTTTGCGCTGACTTTCGCTGTCGAGCGCCGTCATCCCGTTTCCGCCGCCGCCTTCAGCGCTGCGGTTGTCGCGTTGACGTATCTGCTTTTCACCGTTGCGCTCAAGACACCTGTCGAGCAGGGCCCATTCGGGTTCTAGCATCATGGAAAGTCTGCTGCTCGGCTTCTCGGTGGCGCTTCAACCCGATGTCTTGTGGTACGCCTTCCTTGGATGCCTCGTCGGCACGGTGGTCGGCGTCTTGCCGGGCATAGGCCCCCTTTCCGGAATCAGCATTCTCCTGCCTGCCACTTTCGGGCTCGACACCACGAAGTCGGTGGTGATGCTCGCCGGCATCTATTACGGCTCGCAATACGGTGGATCGACCACGTCGATCCTGATGCGGATTCCGGGCGAGGCCTCTTCGGTCATGACCTGCATCGACGGCTACGCCATGGCGCAGAAAGGCCGCGCCGGCGCTGCCCTGTGCATAGCCGCGGTGGGCTCATGGATTGCGGGCACCTTCGGAGTAGTCATGCTGACGCTGATTGCACCGCCGCTCGCGGAATTTGCCCTGCGCTTCGGGCCGCCGGAATACGCCGCACTCTTGGTACTCGGGTTGATCCTGCTCGCCTACATGTCGTCGACCTCGCTGGTGCGCACGCTCGTCATGGCATGCGTGGGGCTCCTCCTCGGCACCATCGGCATCGACAACATGACGGGGCATTTCCGCTACTCCTTCGATATTGCCGAGCTCGGAGACGGGATCGGTATCGTCCCCGTCGCCGTCGGCCTGTTCGGACTGGGCGAGATCCTCTCCACGCCGTCAGCCACCGTGGTGCGCGATGTCATAGCGCCGCGCTTGCGCGAGCTCCTTCCCAACCGGGAGGAATGGCGACAATCCGCAATGCCGATCGCGCGCGGCTCGGTGCTTGGTTTTTTGATCGGATTGACGCCCGGATCGGCGCATATCATTTCGAGCTTCCTCTCCTACGCGGTGGAGCGCCGGCTCTCGAAGCATCCAGAGGAATTCGGCAGGGGCGCGGTTGCCGGCGTTGCAGGTCCGGAATCCGCCAACAACGCCGCCTCGACCGGGGCGTTTGTTCCCATGCTCGCGCTCGGTCTTCCCACCGGTCCGATCACTGCCGTGCTCTTGGCTGCGCTCATGATCCACGGGGTCTCGCCCGGCCCCACGCTGGTCAATGAGCATCCCGATGTTTTCTGGGGCTTCGTCGCGTCGATGTATGTCGGCAATCTGATGCTGCTCGCGCTCAATCTGCCGCTTGTCGGCATTTTTGTGAACGTATTGCGTGTACCTTATACCTACCTTTATCCGCTGGTGGTGATGTTCTGCATTATCGGCGTCTACGAAGTGAGTCACTCGGTCGTCGACGTGTGGATCATGCTGATCATGGGCATTGTCGGTTACGGCTTGCGCAAATTCGGGCTCGATCCTGCACCATTGGTGCTGGGCCTGGTGATCTCGCCTATATTGGAAATGAGCTTGCGCCAATCGCTTATCATGTCGAACGGCAATTGGACGATCTTCTTCCAACGCCCGATCGCGCTTACCTTGCTCG
>DATBYX010000553.1:0-2945 GCA_036513475.1 Xanthobacteraceae bacterium
CCGGCGCCGCAAGCATGTGATCAATCTGTTCGTCGCGCCGGCTGCCGACTCGCAAGGCCAGCGGACGAAGCTCGTCTCATCGCAGGGCTACAACATCTGCCGCTGGAGCGCGCACGGCCTCGACTACTACGCGGTCAGCGACATCAATGCGGACGAGCTGCGGGAGTTCGTGGAGAAATTCGAGCAGGCCGCTGCGTAGCTGCGTAGCCTGGATTGAGCGTGCGCAATCCGGCAGCGGCGTTAGGTCTGCTTTACCTCCGTCATCTGATCCTGCTCGCGGGAATCGGTATATCCCGGTGCTGCGGCCCGTCGTCGCCCAAGATCGGCCGCATGTCATGACAACCGGCGAACTTCGGCCCCCCGGGCAAACTCACTGATTAGGATGCACGCGCCAGTACTCGAGTGGCTGGCAGTGGAATGGCCGAGGAGAAGACGTTATCGGGATCGTAATGCTGCTTGGCTTTGACGAGCCGGCTTGCGTTGCGGCCATAGCCTTTCGCCGCGCGATCCTCATCACCAGGGGCGAGAAGGTTCGGATAGCCGCCAGGAAGCGCGATGGCAGCGAAACCTTGCAATGCGGCACGAACCCACTGCTGATGTCGTTGCTCCTCGAGCTCGTCGGGCCGGTCAGCAAACACAGCGAGAATCTCGATGAGCAGATGGTCGCGACGAAGACCAAACGCCGTTGTCTCAATCGGAACCCGGAAGGCTGCGCCTTTAAACTCATGCGTAAAGATGGCGCAACCTGGGGAGACGGCATCCTCTATTGCTCGGATGAGTGCATCGATGCTCCGGCTGTCGAGTGCAGGTATCCAGCACGTTTTCATGATTACCCGTTGCCCGCTGACGAGATATGGGTCGAACATCGTCAGCGCAGCCCTATAAGACATCACGTTCACACTGTTGGCGAGCAGTGTTCCAGCCTTGAGGAACTGCGCCAGGCGCGGTTCACCACGTTCGGACACACCGCACCATGTCGGGACGATCATGACCACGGGTGCGCCACTAGGGTCGCCGACGAATCCAAGCTGGACCGTCAGCTCATCAGGCATTGACGCCGCGATGTCGGCGACGCACTCCAGAACGGCTTTAGCCTCGGCGAAGGGGTAAATCAGCATGCCTGAGCGGACGCTAGGCAGATCATGCAGACGGTGGTGCATCGCGGTCACGACGCCAAAGTTTCCGCCGCCGCCGCGCAATGCCCAAAGCAACTCCGCTTCGTTGTCGGCATTGGCGAGAACGGTGCGCCCATCGGCGAGGACCACCTCCGCGGCAACAAGATTATCGAGCGCAAGTCCGAACCGACCGATCAGCGGTCCATAGCCGCCGCCTAAGGTGAGTCCTGCCATGCCAACGGCGCCAACCGAGCCGGTCACGGCTGCAAGGCCAGCCGGCTCTGTCATTGCGATGACGTCGGCGGCTCGGGCTCCTCCTGAGATTCGCGCGGCACGATTGTCTGAGTCTACGGCCACAGCATTCATGCCGCTCAGATCGAGAACGATTCCATCGCACAGGGCGCGGCAAGCCCAATGTGACCTCCCCCACGTACGGACAGCGGAAGATCACAATCGCGCGCGGCTCGAATTCCCAACTGCGCGTCTTCAGGTGTTCGGCAGTGCACGACAGCGCGTGGCATGCGGCCGACCGGCTTGGCCCAGATCGCAGTTGCGGTGACGTAGCGGTCATCGCCTGGCAGCGATAAACGTCCGCGAAGCTGTTGACAATGTTCTTCCAATCAGGTCCGCCATCTCCTGCACCTCCTGCAGGCCGCCAAGCACGCACAGCGGTTTATCCCGATCTGAATGTCCCGCTTGGGAGCCCTTCGCGCCGACGCTTTGCTGGGAAGATTTAGCGTGTTATTTGTGGAGCGCTGCTCGATTTTTGCGGCGATTGTCGCGCGATTGCTGTCACCGTGAAGCGAGATGCCGGGTTAGGACAATGATGTTGGACGCTGCGCTCATGCGCACCGAAAATTCGGCTCGAAGCTTCACGTAGGCGGCGTAATTGCGGAATGGGTGAGGAGGTAGATGCCCGACGCGACCGCACCCGAGCCGAAATGAGCTCGATGTGCCTGCGCGTTCGTACTATTCGAGGCTGAGGCGGTAATCCGTCGCGGTCTGCCCTGTAATCCGACGAAACGCGGCGCTGAATGCGCTCGTCCCACTGAAACCGACCTGAAACGCGACCTCGGTAATGGATGCACCCGGATTTGCCAGCAGAGTCTTCGCGCGCTCGATCCGCCGCGCCGTCCAGTAGCGATGTGGCGGCTCTCCAAGGGACCGCTTGAAAGATCGCAGGAAATGATAAGGGCTCAGTTGCACAAGCTCGGCCAACGCATCAAGGGAAATGTCTTCGGCAAGGTGCTGCTCGATAAACTCCACCACGCGTCGTTGTTGCCATGGCGCAAGCCCGCCACGGTATGTCGGCCGGGATGACTGAATTGTGCCGTATAGACGCAGGAGCTCGTGCGCCAACAGGCCGCCGAGCGCGTCGGCATACATACGATCTGCTGGATCACCGCTGCCGATCTGCCCCTTGAGCTTGAGGACGGTCTGCCAAAGCGCTTCGTTCTCGAAGAGCAGCCCAGGTTTCAGATCGGCCTCATCGAACCGGAGATCGGGATCGACCACTACCATCCGCGGATCGATATACAGGCATATTGAACGAGTCAGAAGGCGGGGAGTCTGCGCACCAAAAAACTTTCTCCCGGCCGGGACAAGGATCAGCTTATTGGAGTAGTTGCGCATCGTGGATGTCGGCAGCCCCTCCACGAATGTTTCACCGTCATATCGCACGCCCTGCTCGACCGCGATGAGAAGGTGGTATTCCTGCCTGAAGCTATACTCGAAAGGCTCATGGCTGATGATCTGCACGGTGTTCGCCTGGACGCCGCGCCAATGTGCCGTTCGATAACGGACGATTTCGGCCGGAGAAAAGTCGACCGT
>DATBYX010000554.1:0-2792 GCA_036513475.1 Xanthobacteraceae bacterium
CCCGCGGCGACGACGAAGAGCTGACGCGCCCTCGCGGCATCCGGATTTCCGAAGACCGGCGCAGCGACGTAGCCTTGCCCGTGACTGGCATGCTCGCTCGCCAGCCGAGAAGCGGTCGCCGTGCTGATCGTGCTCATCGAAAGATGAATTGCGCCGGGCGCTAGTCCCAAGGCCAGGCCATCGATGCCGAGATCCGCACGTCCCAGCACGACGTCGCGGACAGCGTCGTCGTCCGGCAGCATGCTGATGACGATCTCGCAGTCGAACAGGCTGGTGATATCCGTTGTGGGATTGAGCCCGAGCGCTATCAGCTTGCCCATCTGGCCCGGGCGACGGACATATGCGATCACCCGCCGTCCGGCGGCGGCGAGATTTGCGGCCATCGCCGTGCCCATGTGACCAAGACCGATGAAGCCGATGTCTCGCTGCATCGGCCGGCGGCCGTTTGATCCGGGGCCGCCTCGTTGCTCGAGCGACGTGGCCTCGGATGCGCCGGGGAAGGCAAGCGAAGAGCTGGATTCATTCTTGAGCATAAGGTGCCTCTTGATCAGCGCTGGCGTACTGTCTGGTGCATTTCAAGACCAACGATCCGCTCGCCACATCTACATAATTAGCGAGATGCGGATGCTGCGCCTGTCGAAGGTTGCTGTGCTTGCAACGATCTTGCTCAGAACTCCTCAGAGGTGCCGCAAAGTTCGCAAATTATTGCCTAAACGGCGCGACTGCCCCCTCTCCTCCTCAATCCGCCCGAGTGGCCTCGAACAGGAACCATGCGCGCCGCTCGGCCTCATCGATCCAGTTTTCCAACAAGCTTGCGCTGGCGACGTCGCCGTGCTCGTCGCAAAGGCCATGCGTCTCCCGCAGGTTCGCGACCAGCTGTTTGTTATCGTCGCGCAGCTCGGCGAGCATATCCAAGGGCGTGACGAAATCTGCGTCGTTGTCCAGGACCCGTTGCAACCGGCAGATGTGGCCGGTCGAGCGCAGTGTCGTGCCGCCGAGCTTCCGAACACGCTCGGCGATCGCGTCCGTGGTGGCGAAGATCTGGTCACCTTGCTCATCCAGCAGAAGGTGATAGTCGCGAAAATGCGGACCCGAGATGTGCCAATGAAAGTTCTTCGTCTTCAGATACAGAGCAAACATGTCGGCGAGCAGGACGTTCAGGGCGCCCGAAATTTCCTGCACGGCCTTGGGTTTCAGGTCGGTCGGCGTGTGGAGGGCAGCGATCCGCAATGCTTTGGCATCTCGAATGTTCATTTGTGGTCTCCTTCGTGGGTTGCCGCGAGATTCGACGCGCAGGCGTGAGATTGGGTGAATAAGATCCTTCGGGCGCGCTCACCATCGGTCATTGGTGATGCAGCCTTTTTGCTCCGCGATTATGTAAGCTGATTGTGCCGCCGACTTGTGCCGGGTTGCTCTAAGTTGTTCAGACGTGCAGTTTTCTGCGGAGCACGAATACTCCTTCCAATACCAAGGTATGGGCACCCTGAGCCGTTTCGATGATCGATTCGAACCTGTGTTGGATGGAGAAATTCCGCGTCCTCGATCATTGTAGAGGCACACGATGTCGCCTCTATGGAGATGCTCCAATGGCCTTGCAGCTCGCAGCTATATCGTTCCCTGCCGGAGAAGGAGCTCTTACCCACTATCTCAAGGACATTCGGCAATTCCCTATGCTGGGGCCGCAAGAGGAATTCATGCTCGCCAAGCGCTGGCGCGAGCATGGGGACCGCGATGCGGCGGACAAGCTCGTCACCAGCCATCTACGCCTCGCTGTCAAGATCGCGATGGGCTACCGCGGTTATGGCCTGCCGATCTCCGAGCTGATCTCGGAAGGAAATATCGGCCTGATGCAGGCGGTCAAACGATTCGAGCCGGACAGGGGATTCAGATTGACCACTTACGCCCTGTGGTGGATCAAGGCGGCGATCCAGGAATACATCCTGCGCTCGTGGTCGCTGGTGAAGATGGGCACCACCGGCAATCAGAAGAAGCTGTTCTTCAACCTGCGAAAGGCCAAGAGCAAGATCTCGGCGCTGGAGGAAGGCGACCTGCGTCCGGACCAGGTCAAGCTCATCGCCAAACGCCTCGACGTCACCGAGCAGGACGTCGTGGACATGAACTGCCGCCTCCGCGGCGACGTTTCGCTGAATACGCCGATCCGCGAGGACCACGATTCCGGCGAATGGCAGGATTGGCTCGTCGACGAGACGTCCGATCAGGAGACCCGGCTGGCGGAGGAGGAGCAAACCAAGTTTCGCCTCAGGACCCTCGATGGCGCCTTGTCCGTCCTGAACAAGCGCGAGCAGCGCATCTTTGAGGCTCGGCGGCTCGCGGAAGATCCGATCACGCTCGAGGATCTGGCGGTCGAGTTCAGCGTCTCGCGCGAGCGTGTGCGCCAGATCGAGGCACGCGCCTTCGACAAGGTGCAGAAGGCGGTGAAAATCGCGATGGCGGCCAGGGAGGGTTCGCGGGCAAATAGCGTCGCTATTTACTTCGGGGGCAACCAGCTTTCTTCAGCTGCTTACAGCCAAATTCCCTAGCCGCGTCTACGACAACTGCTTCGGTATCAGCCCGTGCCGGCGCGCAAGCGCCGACACCGTCTCGCCCTTCGCCTGCCTCTCTGCGCTCTCTTCAAGGAAGACCCGTTTTGGCCGCCTGAGTTTAATACCTTGCGAGGAAAGTGCCGAAGGAGCATCCTGATGCTCGCGAACCAAGGCATGTGGCAAATATCGGCCAACATCGGCCTTTAGTGCGCCCGATGACCTTGCCGGCTGCAGTTGCAGGTGAGCCGG
>DATBYX010000555.1:0-2421 GCA_036513475.1 Xanthobacteraceae bacterium
AGGCAACAAGAATCGGAGGAAACGCATGCCTCAGACGGTTGACGTGACGGAGCTGGTGGGAAAGGCCCCCTTTGGCCGATTCCAGTTCGGCATCACCGCGCTATGCGCGCTCGTCGCGGTGCTGGACGGATTTGATACCCAGGCAATCGCGTACGTTGCGCCCGTCATCGCCGAGCAGTGGCATATTGACCCGTCAGGTTTCGGCCCGATCTTTGGCGCGGGCCTCGCTGGTCTCATGGTTGGCGCATTCATTCTCAGTCCGGCTGCTGACCGGTTTGGCCGCAAGTCCATCATCATGCTGTCACTCGGCATCTTCGGCCTGCTGGCTCTTGGCACGGCATGGGCTACCTCAACGACTGAGCTGCTGGTGCTTCGTTTTCTGACCGGGCTCGGCTTGGGTGGCGCGATGCCCAACATCATTGCGTTAACGAGTGAATACGCACCCGCCCGGCTGCGCGCGATGCTGATCAGCATCATGTTCTGTGGTTTTCCTTTGGGATCGACGCTTGGCGGTCTGATCAGCACGCAGCTGATTGCTGCCTATGGCTGGCCTTCGGTTTTCGTGGTTGGCGGGCTGCTCCCGCTGTTTCTTCTCGCCGTGCTTTGGGTCGTACTTCCCGAGTCGGTGCGTTTTCTCGTGCTGCAAGGCGCGCCGCCCGAACGGATCCGGAAGATTCTGAGCCAGCTTGATCCATCAAATACTCCGGCGCCCGGGAGCAGTTATGGATTGCACGAGATACAGCCGAGAGGTTTCCCGGCGATAAAGCTGTTCCAGGACGGCCGGGCACAAACGACATTGCTGCTGTGGATCGCCTTTTTCATGAATCTTCTGGTGATGTATTTTCTCGTGAACTGGCTTCCGTCCCTGCTTCGCGCGAGCGGTCTCTCGCTGCAAGTCGCCATCATGTCCACGGCTGTCTTGAACCTTGGCGGAGTGGTCGGGGCACTAGTTCTCGGGCGTATGATCGACCGCATGACCCCGCCCGTGGTGCTCGGAAGCGCATATCTCGCCTCTGCAGTTTTTATCGGTCTGGTAGCTCTTCACTCCGACAATATGTGGGTGCTCATGCCCGCAACTTTCATGACCGGGTTTGGAGTAGTGGGAGCCCAGATCGGAATGAATGCGCTGGCGGCTGGCACTTATCCGACAGCTATTCGCGCAACCGGGGTGGGTTGGGCGCTGGGAGTAGGACGAATTGGTTCGATCATCGGTCCAGTACTCGGAGGCGTGTTGCTGGGCATGGGCTGGAGTGCTTCCTCCCTTGTGCTCACAGCGGCACTGCCTATCGTGCTCGCGTCATTAGCCGTCTTCGCGCTGAGATGGTACGGACACCGTGCCCCCACTCTCGCCGAAGCGGGCTTGGTGCACTGAATGAACTGATGTCTTTAGCGCGAACCTATGGTTGCAACGGGCACGGGTTCTGAAGGAATTCGCTCCAACGGACCGCAATTACTCGATAAATTGTTGCATGAAGCGGCGTGGGCAACCGAGACGCCTCTGCAGTTCCGGCGTGCGCTCGGGATAGGGCGACCTTGCGTTAATGCCAGACACCTCCGCCATTTGAAGCGCGCACGGCCGGCGACCCGCACGCGAACTGATAACTGAGTTTGCGCCCATTCGAACGGACATCCGCCAATCAGAGCTTGGGTAACATTGGAGGAAGACATGTTTCGGTTATGCGCAATCCTACTCACGTTTGTCGCCGTCTCGTTCACCGCTGAGGCCGCCCGCTCTGACGCAAAGCTTTTTCGGGTTACCCTTCTTGGGACCGGCAGTCCTGACCCAGTAGTAAATCGATTCAGCGCCAGTACACTCGTCGAGGTATTCAAACAAGAAAGCCGAGGGAGGAGTTCATGGGAGGAACGGTAGATCTGGACCCCATCGAGACTGGCGAATGGGTCGATTCGCTGCGGGCTGTTCTCCACCATCATGGCTCTGAGCGCGCAACCTATCTGCTCGAGAGACTGACCGATGAGGCGCACTACGCCGGCGCGACGCGACCCTTCGCACTAAACACCCCATACGTGAATACGATTCCGCCGGAGCGCGAGGAACGCGCGAGCTGGGATCGCGACATCGAACATCGCATTCGGTCAATCATCCGCTGGAACGCAGTGGCGATCATCTTGCGTGCCAACAAGGAATCATCCGAGCTGGGGGGGCATATCGCCAGTTTTCAATCGGCGGCGACGCTTTACGACATCGGCTTCGGTCATTTCTGGCGCGCACCGTCCGCGCAGCATGGCGGCGACCTGATCTACATCCAGGGCCACTCGGCGCCCGGAATCTATGCCCGCGCTTTTGTCGAGGGGCGGCTCAGCGAAGCGCAGCTGCTGAGCTTTCGTCAGGAGACCGGCGGCACCGGCCTTTCTTCGTACCCGCATCCCTGGCTGATGCCGGAGTTCTGGCAGTTTCCAACC
>DATBYX010000556.1:0-27180 GCA_036513475.1 Xanthobacteraceae bacterium
AAATGGGTTTCACCGGACGCGGCGAAGGGATGGCGGCATTCGCCACTGCGACGGTGCGTCTGCCGTGGAGCGACTGAATGGATCAGGATTTGATCGAGGAGGCCCGTGCGCTCATCGAGCTTTGCCGGAGAAAAAAGCTGAGGATCGCAACGGCGGAATCGTGCACGGGCGGCCTGGTTGCAGGCACATTGACCGAGGTCGCGGGTTCCTCCGATGTTTTCGAGCGCGGCTTCGTCACCTACAGCAACGAGGCAAAGCAGGCGATGCTTGGCGTTACCCCGGAGACACTTGCGCGGCATGGAGCGGTGAGCCGCGAGACGGCGCGAGCAATGGCGGCCGGGGCTGTCGCGCACGCGCCGGTCGACCTTGCGGTATCGGTTACTGGAATTGCGGGCCCACGGGGTGCGACCGCCGACAAGCCCGTGGGGCTTGTCCACTTTGCGGCTGCATCCCGCGGCGGCGAATGGATCGATTGCGAGCGCAGATATGGTGACATCGGTCGCGCCGAGGTACGGCGCGCATCGGTTACTCAGGCCTTGGCCATGCTGCGGGAGATCGCGGACAAAGAGTAAGAATCAAGTCGGGCGTTTCTTGTAGATCCGGTCGGCGCGCCGTTCGAACGCGGCGGCGAAGCGGCGAAATGCGGCATCGAACATCGTTCCCATCAGCAACGCTAGGGTACGGCTCCTGAATTCATAGGCAATGAAGAATTCAACGCGACACGATTGTGCACCGGTTGGATGGAAAACCCAGCGGTTCTGCATTTTCTTGAACGGCCCCTCCAGATACTCCACCAGGATGTGCAGGTTGGGCCGATCGAGGGTGACGCGGCTGGTAAAGGTCTCACGCACAAGCTTGTAGGCCACCGTCATGTCGGCGATGAGAACTTCAACGCCTTCGGGCTCGGAAATGCGGTTTCGCACCTTGAGCGAGCGGCACAGCGGTACGAACTGGGGATAGCGCTCGACGTCGGCGACGAGGTCGAACATCTCGCCCGCCGAATGCTTGACCGGACGGCTGGTGGAAAACTGCGGCATCAGCGCACGCCGTGGCGCGCCCTAGGCGCGATCCCCTCCCCCATTTGGCCCGACGTCGGGAGCCCTTCGCCGCAAGCGGCTCCCCTCAACCATGCCTGGCCTCGCGCGCCGTTCGCAAGCGCGCGAAATCGTCGCCGGCGTGGTGAGAAGACCGCGTGAGCGGTGAGGAAGAGACCATCAGAAAACCCTTCGCATAGGCGATGGTCTCGTAGGCCTTGAACACCTCGGGCGGAACGAAACGTACGACCGGGTGGTGCTTGCGGCTGGGCTGCAGATATTGGCCAATGGTGAGGAAATCGACATCGGCGGCGCGGAGGTCGTCCATCACTTGCAGAATCTCGTTGCGCTGCTCGCCCAGCCCGAGCATGAGGCCCGATTTGGTGAACAGAGCCGGATCGATCTCCTTCACCTGCTGCAAGAGGCGGATCGACGTGTAGTAACGCGCACCGGGCCGTACTGTCAGATAGTTCGAGGGAACCGTTTCCAGGTTGTGATTGAACACGTCGGGCTTTGCCGCGACGACTGTCTCTGCCGCACCGTCCTTGCGAAGAAAATCGGGCGTGAGCACTTCGATGGTCGTTTCGGGGCACCGCGCGCGGATCGCGTGGATAACGGCTGCGAAATGTCGTGCGCCGCCGTCATCGAGATCGTCCCGATCGACTGAGGTGACGACAACGTGCTTGAGCCCGAGCTTGGCCGTGGCGAGCGCAACCCGAGCAGGCTCCGCCGCATCGAGCGCGCCGGGCAAGCCCGTTTTCACGTTGCAGAATGCACAGGCGCGCGTGCAGGTATCGCCCATGATCATGAAGGTCGCGTGCTTCTTCTCCCAGCACTCGCCGATGTTCGGACAGCCCGCCTCTTCGCACACGGTATGCAGCCCATGCCCGCGGACGATCTCGCGCGTCTCGACATAGCCCTTCGAGAGCGGGGCCTTCACTCTGATCCAGGGCGGTTTTTTCGCTGCCGGCAGGTCGGGGCGGTGGACCTTCTCGGGGTGGCGGGGGCGATTGAGGCTGTCGAGCACGACGACCATGGCTACGGTCCTTCCGTGCCTTATCTACGCACGGCAGCTTCGGGCGGCAAGAAGAACGGCGGCGGCGATGCAGGTCAGTGCGCGCCTTCCATGGTGAAGCCCACTTTGAGCGTCACCTGATAATGCTTGATTTTCCCGTCTTCGATCTGACCGGTGGTGCGCACGACCTCGAACCAGCGCAGGTTTCGGATTGTCGTATTGGCACGATCGATCCCGGCTGTGATCGCATCTTCGATGCTGCGTTGCGAGCTGCCGACGATTTCAATGACGCGATAGACATGGTCGTCCATGCAGTCCTCCCATTAGATGTTCAGTACGCGACCGTAGGCATCGAGCACCGCTTCCTTCATCATTTCCGAGAGGGTCGGATGCGGGAACACTGTGTGCATGAGCTCCTCTTCCGTCGTCTCGAGATTCATTGCAATCACGTAGCCCTGGATGAGCTCGGTGACTTCCGCGCCAACCATATGCGCGCCCAGGAGCGCACCGCTTTTCTTGTCGAAGATGACTTTCACGAGACCCTGGTCCTCGCCCAGCGCTATAGCCTTGCCGTTGCCGACGAAGGGAAAGCGGCCGACGCGAATGTCGATATTCTTGTCCTTCGCCGCGCGCTCGGTGAGCCCCACGGAGGCTATCTGCGGCGAGCAATAGGTGCAGCCCGGGATGAGCTGCTTGTCCATCGGATGCGGTTTGAGGCCTTTGATCGCCTCAACACAGATGACACCCTCGTGCTCGGCCTTGTGAGCTAAGAGCGGCGGTCCCGCGACATCGCCGATCGCATAGATGCCAGGAATGTTCGTGCGATTAAGAGCATCAACGACAATGGCTCCGCGTTCGGTTTTTACGCCCAGTTTTTCCAGCCCGAGATTCTCGATATTGCCGGTAACCCCCACGGCGGAGATGACCCGCTCGACTGCAACACTCTGGGTCCCACCTTTTGCGTCCTCGATGGTGGCGACGGCGCCATCGGTTTTCTTCTCGAGCTTGGTCAGCTTGGCGCCGGTGAAGATCTTGATGCCTTCCTTTTCGAACTGCTTGCGTGCGAACCCGGCAATTTCCGCATCCTCGACCGGCAGGATTTGCGGCAAGATCTCGACCACCGTCACCTCGGCACCAAAGTCGCGATAGAAGGACGCGAATTCGATCCCAATGGCGCCCGAGCCGATGACCAGGAGCGATTTCGGGATGCGCTCGGGCACCATCGCTTCGAAATAGGTCCAGATCGCTTTACCGTCAGGCTCCAAGCCGGGCAGCACGCGCGGGCGCGCACCCGTGGCGATGATCACGTGCTGCGCCGCGTATGTGCCGGGACCGAGCGCACCCTTTGGAGCCTCGCTCTTCCCCGCCCTCACCGTGACCTTGCCGGGCGCATCGAGCGCCGCTTCGCCCCAGATGACGGCGACTTTGTTCTTGCGCATCAGGAAGCCGACGCCATCGTTGAGGCGCTTCGCTACCGCGCGCGAGCGCTTGACGACCGCCGTGCCGTCATACGCGACCTTCTCGGCTGAGAGGCCGAAGCTCTTTGCATGGCGCATGTAGCGGAAGATCTCCGCCGAGCGCAGCAACGCTTTGGTCGGAATGCAGCCCCAGTTCAGGCAAATGCCGCCGAGATATTCGCGCTCGATGATGGCGGTCTTGAACCCGAGTTGCGCCGCGCGGATGGCGGTGACATAGCCTCCCGGCCCGGAGCCGATGATGATCACGTCGAAGCTCGTCTCGGCCATTGCGTTCACTCCGATCTGGCCTGCATCTCAGCGCAGGTCGTTATCGGCTGTCGTTGGGCAACCCATGTCGTCGGGCGGGGCCAACCACGTTTACGGGTACCCTCGTCACCGGAATAAGCCCACCAATCAGTATTCGGCAACTACGACTTTCGCTTTGGGCCGCTTCCACGCGGAGGCCGCTCCAGCGCCGTGACACGTTTCTCCATGGCTTTCATTTTTGCTTGGAGTGTGGCTGGATGTCGGCCCGATCGCGCGAGCTCAGCCCAAGCTGGTAGACCAGATGACCTTCGATCGAATCCAGCTTTTCGCTATGACTGTCAATCTTGCGCCCCAGCTCCCGGCGGGTTTCCGCGAGATTTTCCTGAATGCGCCGCAAGATCGGCAGGACGGCATCGGTCGCCTCGGGCATGCTTACCTCTGAGATTCTTGATATAGCCATTGCCGAACTATCAAACCACCATGAGTACCGGGTTCTCGATCAGGGCCCTGAACGCGCCGAGGAGCTGGGCGCCGAGCGCGCCATCGACGGCGCGGTGATCGGTCGAAAGCGTGACCGACATCATCCACTGCGCTTCGATCTTGCCGTCGCGCACGACCGCACGTTCCTCGCCGGCGCCGACCGCGAGAATGGTGGCATGCGGCGGGTTGATGACCGCGGCGAAATCCTTGACTCCGTACATCCCGAGATTTGAGACAGCGCTGGTGCCTCCTTGGTATTCCTCAGGCTTGAGCCGTCGCGCCCGCGCGCGTGCGGCAAAATCCTTCATCTCATTGGAGATGACCGAAAGTGATTTTGTTTCGGCGTGGCGCACGACCGGCGTGATCAGCCCGCCCGGGATGGAAACCGCAACCCCGATGTCGGACCGCTTGTGCTTGAGCATGGCGCCTTCCGTCCAGGTGACGTTCGCCTCCGGCACCCGCTGCAGCGCCAGTGCGAGCGCCTTGATCACGAAGTCATTGACCGAAAGCTTGTAGGCGGGCTTGCCCTCCTTGTCCTTTGGCGCCAGGGCGTTGATCTCCTCGCGCCCAGCCAGGAGCTTGCCGATGTTGCAATCGAGGGTGAGATAGAAATGCGGGATGGTGAGCTTCGCCTCGACCAGGCGGCGCGCAATCACTCTGCGCATGTTGTCATGCGGCACGACATCGTAGCTGCCGGCCTCGAACAACGCGCGAATCCGCTCGTCGGCCGGCGCCGCAACGGCAGGCATTGGCGCCGGAACGGTAGGCGCCGGTGTGATCAACCCCTTGCCGGCTTTTGCAGCTTCGATGTCGCGCGCAATGATTCGCCCGTGCGGACCGGAACCTTGAATGCGGCCAAGCTCGAGGGCCGTTTCCTTTGCGAGGCGGCGGGCAAGTGGAGAGGCAAAGACGCGGTTGGCGCGGCCCTGAGCGCTTGCGAATCTCTCGGTCCCGCCATCGGCGCGCGGGCGTTGAGGGACTTGCGCCGCTGCCGGCGCCGGACCCGGTGCCTTCCCTGGCTGGGCACCTTCCAGTGAGGGGACCGGCTTTGCCGCTTCCTTTGCCGGCGCCCCGGACTGTGACCCAGCTGCAGCCGCGGGGACTTTCGTCGCCGGTGCACCTTTAGCGGCGGCCGCTGCCGCTGCTTTGACGTCCTCTCCCTCCTCCGCAAGCACCGCAATGAGCTGATTGACGGGCACATCCTGCGTGCCTTCAGGCACCACGATCTTGGCTAGCGTGCCTTCATCAATGGCCTCGTACTCCATCGTCGCCTTGTCGGTCTCGATCTCGGCAATGACATCGCCCGGCTTGACCTTGTCACCTTCCTTCTTGAACCACTTGGAGAGATTCCCCTTCTCCATCGTGGGCGACAGCGCCGGCATGAGAATGTTCACAGTCATGGCGATTAGCTGATGGCGCTTGTGCTGCCGGGATCTGTCGGAGCATCCATTTCCGCATCGAACATCGAACGAATACGTTCGAGTGCCTCGTCCTCGGTGAGTTGCGTTTCCTTGGCGAAAATGCGCGCCGCGTGGCGAGCAACATCGGCAATAAGCACGCCCCATGCCTGCGGATCGTCGAAGGCGCGGCGAAGCGAAACGTGCAGTCCCCCTTGCACCACGGCGGCGCGCAACACTTCCACACCGCCGTGCTCGAGCGCGGTGGGCGGCACCGCCAGCGGATCGAAGCTCGCCATGACTGCTCGCCCTCAACAATGGGACGGATAAACCGGGATGCTCGTGTCTCGCTTACCGATAACAAACCGCCTTGGCGGCCTCGACCACTTCCCTGACCGAAGGCATGGCCAGCTTTTCGAGATTGGCCGCATAGGGCATCGGCACGTCTTTACCGGTAACGCGCACAACCGGAGCGTCGAGCCAATCGAAGGCCTGCTCGGTGACGCTCGCCGCGATTTCTGCGCCTACACCTGACTGCCGCCAGCCTTCCTCGACCGTGACGATGCGGCCCGTTTTCTTGACGGATTCCATAATGGTTTCGAGGTCCATGGGCTTGAGAGTGCGCAGGTCGATGACTTCTGCGCTGATATTCTCTTTCGCGAGCTCGTCTGCGGCCTTGAGCGAATAGCTCATGCCCATCGACCATGAGACGATCGTCACGTCGGTGCCGGCCCTGACCACCTTGGCCTTGCCGATCGGCACCACATAGTCGGGGAGCTTGGGAACGGGAAAGCTCTGCCCGTACAGGATTTCGTTCTCCAGAAAGACCACCGGGTTGGGATCGCGAATTGCGGACTTGAGCAGACCCTTGGCGTCCGCGGCGCTGTAGGGCGCAATCACTTTGAGCCCCGGCACATGAGAGTACCAGGATGAGTAATCCTGGCTGTGCTGCGCGGCCACACGCGCTGCCGGACCGTTCGGACCGCGAAAAACTATGGACGCAGCCATCTGCCCGCCGGACATGTAGCGTGTCTTTGCCGCTGAATTGATGAGCTGGTCCATAGCCTGCATGGCAAAGTTGAAAGTCATGAACTCGACGATGGGTTTGAGCCCCGCAAGCGCCGCTCCGACTCCAAGACCGGTAAAGCCGTGCTCGGTGATCGGAGTATCGATGACCCGCATCGCGCCGAACTCCTGCAGCAGGCCCTGCGTGACCTTGTAGGCCCCCTGATACTCCGCCACTTCCTCGCCCATGACGAAGACGTCCTTGTCGCGACGCATCTCCTCCGCCATGGCATCGCGCAAGGCCTCGCGCACCGTCATGCTCACCATCTCGGTCCCTTCCGGCACCTCCGGCTCCAAGGGCGCAGCGGGTGCAGGCGGTTGAACAGGCGGCGACTTCGGTGGTGCGGGGGTCCGGGCCAGCTGCGGCTTCGGCTGCTCGGTTTGCGCGGGCGGAGCGGATTCGGCTGCTTTCTGCTGCCGAGCAGGAGCACCTCCGTCCTTGAGCGCGGCGGCGTCCTCACCTTCCGCCAGGATCATGGCGATGGGCGTGTTCACCGCTACATCGTTGGTGCCCTCCGGGACGAGAATCTTGCCGAGCGTGCCCTCATCGACGGCTTCCACTTCCATCGTGGCTTTGTCGGTTTCGATCTCGGCGATCACCTCACCGGATTTGACCTCGTCGCCCTCCTTCTTGTGCCATTTTGCAAGATTGCCCTTCTCCATGGTGGGCGAGAGCGCGGGCATGAGGACTTGAATGGGCATGGGAGGGCTTTTGCGGGCCGCCGGTTGGCTACGTCGTCATCCGTAAACGTCGGTATAGAGCTCTGACGGATCCGGCTCGGCGTCATTGGTTGCAAACTCCGCCGCTTCGTTCACGAGCGCGCGCACCTCCGCATCGATCTTTTTCAGCGCGTCTTCGTTGGCAAGTCCCTTTTTCAGCACGCGGCTGCGCACCTGCTCGATCGGATCGTGCTCGGTGCGCATCTTATCGACCTCCTCCTTGCTCCGGTATTTGGCTGGGTCCGACATGGAGTGTCCGCGATAGCGATAGGTCAGCATCTCGAGAATGATGGGGCCGTTTCCATCGCGGCACCATCTTACGGCCTTGTCGCCCGCCGCCTTGACCG
The DNA here is from genome assembly GCA_036513475.1 of Xanthobacteraceae bacterium. Taxonomy (GTDB): domain Bacteria; phylum Pseudomonadota; class Alphaproteobacteria; order Rhizobiales; family Xanthobacteraceae; genus VAZQ01. Next base: position 7,783 of record DATBYX010000556.1, read on the forward strand.
CGCGCACGTCCATGCCATCCACGCGTTCGCCTGGGATGTCGAAAGATGCGCCGCGCTTGTAAAGGTCGATCGTCGCCGAAGCGCGGGCCACGGAGGTTCCCATCCCGTACTGATTATTCTCGATGATGTAGATGACCGGAAGCTTCCACAGCTTTGCCATGTTGAAGCTCTCGTACACCTGCCCCTGATTGGTTGCTCCGTCCCCGAGATAGGTGAGGGAGACATTGTCGGTCCCACGGTATTTGTTGGCAAACGCCAGCCCTGTTCCGAGGGGGACCTGGGCAGCCACGATGCCGTGGCCGCCATAGAAGCATTTTTCGAGCGAAAACATGTGCATCGAGCCACCCTTGCCCTTGGAGTAGCCATGCCGGCGTCCGGTCAATTCGGCCATTACCCCCTTGGGATCCATGCCACAGGCGAGCATGTGGCCATGATCGCGATAGCCGGTGATCACCTTGTCACCCTCTTTGATGGCCATCTGCATGCCAACGACGATCGCCTCCTGCCCGATATACAGATGGCAGAAACCTCCGATCAGCCCCATGCCATAGAGCTGACCTGCTTTTTCCTCGAAGCGGCGGATGCGCAGCATGTGCCGGTAGGCACGCAGCTCCTGCTCCTTGTCGAACTCAGGTACCGCCGCAGGTTGATCCGTGGTGCGGCGCGCGGCCGCGGCTTTGCTGCTGGCTACAGCCATTTCCTCCTCGGGGCTTGCATGCCGTCTACGCCCATTCCCCAATAGCGGAAATCACGAGGGGGCGGAAGCGGGAGGGACCAGCGGCCAGCCGTGAACGCGAGCGCGACCTGCGACTGTCGAGCAGAGGACGTTGGAGGCGGCCCCACGGCCTCTGCGAACCGCCTATCGATCAGGGCTGCTTGAGCTGCAGCGTGAGCTCGCGCGGATCGGTATAGTTGAGCAGCGCGCGGGCACGCTCGTCGAGCATATCGGCATCGATGCTTTGCGATTGCAGCAGAGCGACACGGCGCTCCCAGTTGGCCCGCTCGGCTCGAAGCGCGGCGAGCTCATCGGTCAATTCCGTGATCTGCGCATCGAGATCCTGCTTCGCGCGCAGGCCGTGATCGCCGGTATAAGCATTGATTCCAAAATATCCGATCAGCAGCACAGCGATCGTGTACAACGCAATCGTATTGAGGATCGTGCGTACTCGCCGGCGCGTGACCATGGGGGCAAAATGGCTCCGCGGTGTTAACGCAACTTTAACGCCAGAGATGCGCAGCACGCGACGATCGAGCGTACCGCCACTTCGCCGGTCCTACAAAGCCTTCAATGCCGAGCGGCCGGCGTATTTCGCCTGAGCTCCCAGCTCCTCCCCGATGCGCAGGAGCTGGTTGTATTTGGCGGTCCGGTCTGACCGCGCCAGCGAGCCGGTCTTGATCTGTCCGCAGTTGGTTGCGACCGCGAGGTCGGCGATGGTCGAGTCCTCGGTCTCGCCGGAGCGATGTGAAATCACCGCGCTGTATGCAGCCTTGTGCGCCATTTCCACCGCCGCCAGCGTTTCGGTCAGAGTGCCGATCTGATTGACCTTGATCAGGATCGAATTGGCGATGCCCTCCTTGATGCCTTGGGATAGCCGGGCAGTGTTGGTTACGAACACGTCATCGCCAACGAGCTGGCACTTCTTCCCGAGGGCCTGCGTCAGCAGCCGCCAGCCTTCCATGTCATCCTCGGCCATGCCGTCCTCAATCGACACGATAGGATAGCGTGAACTGAGGTCGGCAAGATATTGCACCTGCTCGCTTTTCGAGCGTGACGTTCCCTCCCCTTCGTAATGGTAGGTCCCCTTCTTGAAAAACTCGGTCGCGGCGCAGTCGAGCGCCAGCGCGACATCGCGCCCCGGCGCGAAACCTGCCTTGGTGATGGCCGACATCACAAAATCGAGCGCGGCATCGGCGGAAGGCAGATTGGGAGCAAATCCGCCTTCGTCCCCTACATTGGTGTTGTGCCCTGCGGCTTTCAGCGCCGCCCGCAGCGTGTGAAAGATCTCTGAGCCGATGCGTAGCGCTTCCGCAAAGCTCGTGGCGCCGATCGGCATGATCATGAACTCCTGGAAATCGATCGGATTGTCCGCGTGTACCCCGCCATTGATGATGTTCATCATCGGGGTCGGGAGCAGACGTGCAGAGGTGCCTCCCAGATAGCGATAAAGCGGCACGCCTCGGGCGGCGGCGGCAGCCTTGGCGACTGCGAGAGACACTCCCAGAATGGCATTAGCGCCAAGCCTGGCTTTATTCGCTGTCCCGTCGAGTGCGATGAGCGTCTCGTCGATCTTCACTTGCGCTTCGGCGTCCATTCCGCCGATGGCATCGAAGATTTCGCCATTGACCACCTCGACCGCCTTGCTCACCCCCTTGCCGAGATAGCGGGCTCCGCCATCGCGCAGCTCGATTGCCTCGTGCGCGCCGGTTGATGCGCCGGAAGGAACGGCCGCGCGGCCGCGCGAGCCGTCTTCCAGCGCGACATCGACTTCGATCGTTGGATTGCCCCGGCTATCAAGAATTTCGCGGCCAACAATATCGACGATGGCGGTCATGAATGCCTCGCGAAGGAGCTCATGGGATGCGGCGCTTTTAGGCCATCCCAAGCCGCGCGCAAGTGCGTGGTTCCACATCGCCCGCTGGAAACGTTGGAGGCTTTGCGCATCGTTGGCAATACGTTAGTCATACGCTTTGATGGCGTTCAGAACGGGCCGGTAGGCCCCTGCTACAATTGTCCTTCGGAGCCTCTGGGTGAGTAGCGCACCGCGCCTTAAACAGTTGGGCCGCGCTACCCGCCCGGCCGCAACGCCGGACCAAGCCGAGCTCGAGCGGGTCGCCAATCCGCACCCCGACACCGACTATGTCGCCCGTTTCACCGCACCGGAATTCACAACTCTTTGTCCCATCACCGGGCAGCCGGACTTCGCGCATCTTGTGATCGATTACGTGCCGGGCAAATGGCTCGTCGAGTCGAAATCGTTGAAGCTCTATCTCGGAAGTTTCCGCAATGTCGGGGGCTTCCATGAGGACTGCACGGTAGCGATCGGCAAGAGACTATTTGCGTTGCTCAAGCCGAAATTCCTCCGCATTGGCGGGTATTGGTATCCCCGCGGCGGAATGCCGATCGACGTGTTTTGGCAGAAAGGCAGCTTGCCGACGGACGTGTGGCTCCCGGACCAGGGCGTCGCCCCTTACCGTGGTCGGGGATAGGCCGGTCGGCGCGTCTACCGCGGCCGGAGGGGATGGCGAAGCGTGCGCGAGCAGATCACGCCGACCGTGAACACCACCGCCGCTCCAATACAGATGCTGAGCTCAATCCCGCCATGGGCAAAACCATAGCCATAAATCACCGGGCCAAGCGCCTGGCCCATGTAGAAGAATGAGGAATGCAACGAGGCGGCAGTCCCGCGCGCCGTCTGCGACAGATCGGTCACATGCACCTGGATCGACGCGTGCAGAAGATAAAAGCCAAACCCGAACACGGCGTAGATGGCCACTTGCCAAGTCCAGGGTAGATGCAGCGCGATCAGTATCAGAGCGCTGCCAGCCAAGGTGCCCCCCAGGAGCATCAGCCGACGCTCCCGAAACCGGGTGATGAGGAGTGGGATAGAAAACGAATAGAGCACGCCGCCTATGGCGAAAGTGGCAATCAAAAGCCCGGCGATGGAGGCGCGTGCCTCTCCGCTCGCGACCAGCAGCAGTGCCACATATGGAAAGAGGCCGTGGATGAAGATGGCCTCAAAAAAAACCGACCCGAAGCACACCTTGGCGCGTGGGTCGGCGAAGATGCTGCGGAAATTCGCGAGCACCACGGCGCGGTCGAATGACGCCTGTTGCTGTGGCACGACCGCGCGGAGCGCGAAGAAGGCCGCAATCGCTACCCCCAAAGAGAACAGGCTCAGCGCTCCGAAGACACCGCGCCAGCCGAACAGGTCTCCAATCACTCCCGAGATCGAGGCACCCACCAGATTCCCAGTGAGTGCAACCGCGAGCAGCCGCCCGATCGCGACTTGGCGCTGATCCATCGGCACCAAATCGCCCAGAAGCGCCATTGCCACGGGAAAAATCCCGCCGGCGACCAGGCCCGCCACTACGCGCATCGCGACCAGAAGCGAAAAGCTCGTGGCCACGGCGCAGACGAGGCCGGACAGCGCGACCACGAGCAGACAGACATTCATCAGGCGGGTCTTGCCGAACGAATCGCCGATGATCCCGAGTACGGGCTGAACGAATGCGTATGGGAACGTGAAGGCACTCGAGAGCAGCGCCGCGGTTTTCACCTCGATCGCCAAGCTCTCGGCAATCATCGGGATCACCGGATCGACGGCGCGCGTGAATAATGTCTGCGCGAAGACGACCAGCGCGACGATTTTCAGGACGGGCGGGATGGGTGAGCTCGCGCCTCAGCTCTTGCGAGCTCCGGCTTGACCAGTTCGTTTGGTGACCCGATCGAGCTCGATCAGCCGGCGCAGCAATCCTTCGAGCTCGTTCAACGGAACCATGTTGGGTCCATCGGAGGGTGCTTTGTCGGGGTCCTGGTGCGTCTCGATGAAAATGCCGGCGACGCCGACCGCGACGGCAGCACGGGCGAGGACGCTGACGAATTGCCGCTCACCCCCCGAGGAGGTGCCCTGCCCCCCCGGCTGCTGCACGGAATGGGTAGCATCGAAGATAACCGGCGCGCCTGTGGTGCTGGCGAGTATGGGCAGTGCCCGCATGTCGGAGATCAGCGTGTTGTAGCCGAAGGAGGCACCGCGTTCCGTCACGAGCACGTTGGGATTCCCCGCGGCAACGACCTTGGCCACCACGTGGGTCATATCCCAGGGCGCCAGGAATTGACCTTTCTTGACGTTGATCACGCGCCCCGTAAGCGCGGCCGCAGTCAGCAGATCAGTCTGCCGGCAGAGGAACGCCGGAATCTGAAGCACGTCGGCCACCTCGGCAACGGGTTTGCATTGCTCCGTTTCGTGTACGTCGGTGAGCACGGGAACGCCGAGCTCTCGGCGGAGATCGGCAAAAATCGCCAGCGCCGGTCCGAGACCCAGGCCCCGTTTGCTCCGCGTGCTGGTGCGATTGGCCTTATCAAACGATGTCTTGTAGACGAACCCGACCCCCAATCTGTCGGCAATGTCTTTGAGCGCCGCTGCCATTTCGAAGGCATGCTCGCGGCTCTCCAATGCGCACGGGCCGGCAATCAGCGCGAACGGCAACTCGTTGCCGAAGCGTGCCTGACCGACCGCAACAACCGGATTGGAAGGAGGCTCGACCAGAACCGTCACTGCACGGCCGAGAAGCTGGTCGGCTGGAGAAACATGTTCTTGATCGAGGCAACGATCGGCCCGTCGCTCTCGCTCTCGGCCCGCTTGGAGATCCATTCGGGATCGGCAATGAACCCATTCCACTTGCGCTCACGCTCCGAAAGGGATTCCCACGCCAGGAGATAGTGCAGGTCTTGATTGCCCCCATCGCCGACCAGCACCGTCCAGAACCCCGCCTGCCGGATACCGTGGCGCTTCCACAGCTCGAGCGTGGTGCTCTCGAAGCGCTTCAACAAGGCCGGCAAACGTCCGACCACACAGTGATAAATCCGCAATTCGTAGATCATGCTGTCCTCTTGCCTGAAACCAGTTTCCCGACGTTAATGCCCTGGGAGCGAAAGGCAATCGCTGCAAATCGATATCGCGACCGGGCTCCGCTTCACGAGAGCAATGAACCCAGGCATCCCGGTGTGCAATGGCACACTTGACAAAGCGCCGTGAGATGATCGCCAACCAGCAGACAGGCGAGGCTATTCGTCTCCAGCCCGCTCATCGCTTTCTGCCGACTGCCCGATAGAACCTTTCAACAGCGGCGTCACCAATAGCGGCGTCAATCTCCTCGATCGTCACAGTTCGTTTTGGTTTCGGCATATATCGACGAGGTCGCTGAGCCTGTTGGGTACAGGCGCGATTATGATGCGTCTCTCATCTTCGGCACCGGGCACGACTACACCAGGCGGCTCTGATCGACCGCAGCGCCCACGAAGGAGGCGAACAGCGGATGTGGATCGAAGGGCCGTGATTTGAGCTCGGGATGAAACTGCACGCCGATGAACCATGGATGGTCCTGGTACTCGATCATTTCGGGCAGCAAATGGTCCGGCGACATCCCGGAAAAGCGCATCCCGTGCTGCTCGAGCCGGTCCTTGTAGCCGGTATTGACCTCGTAACGGTGGCGGTGGCGCTCGGAAATCTCGGTCGCGGCGTAAATCTCGCTCACCCGGCTCCCCCGCTCCAGGAGGGCCGGATAGGCGCCGAGCCGCATTGTTCCACCGAGATCGCCATTCACGCCGCGGATCTGAAGCTCGTTGCCTTTCATCCATTCCGTCATCAGGCCGACCACAGGATGGGGCGTCGTGCCGAACTCCGTGGAATTGGCATCCTCGATCCCACAAAGATTGCGGGCGGCCTCGATCACCGCCATCTGCATTCCAAAGCAGATCCCGAAATACGGCACTTGCCGCTCGCGCGCGAACTGAACCGCGCGGATTTTCCCCTCGCTGCCCCGCTGCCCGAATCCTCCGGGCACCAGGATCCCATTCACATGCTCGAGGAAGGGCGCCGGATCCTCGCGCTCGAACACTTCCGATTCGATCCAATCGAGATTGACCCGGACCTTGTTTGCAATGCCCCCGTGGGAGAGGGCTTCGATCAGCGACTTATACGCGTCCTTGAGTCCGGTATATTTTCCGACGATGGCAATGGTGACATCGCCCTCGGGATTGCGAATGCGCTCGTTGATGAGGCGCCAGCGCGCAAGGTCAGGGGCGCCCTGCGGATCCATCCCGAAGGCCGCCAGCAATTCGCCGTCTAGACCGGCCGCATGATAGGCCTCGGGCACAGCATAGATGTTGTCAACGTCGCGCGCCTCGATCACCGCGCTCTCGCGCACATTGCAGAACAGACCGAGCTTGCGCCTCTCGTCTTTCGGGATTGGCCGGTCCGTGCGGCACAGCAGGATATCCGGCTGGATGCCGATCGAGCGCAACTCCTTGACGGAGTGCTGGGTTGGCTTGGTCTTGAGCTCTCCCGCCCCTGCGATGAACGGCAACAGGGTGAGATGGATGTAGACTGCGTGGTGCCGGGGAAGCTCGTTTCCCAGCTGCCGAATGGCTTCGAAGAACGGCAGCCCCTCAATGTCGCCTACCGTCCCGCCGATCTCGCACAGGACGAAATCATAGCCCTCGTTGCCGTCGCGGATGAAATCCTTGATCGCATTGGTGACGTGCGGGATCACCTGGATGGTGGCGCCGAGATAGTCCCCGCGCCGTTCTTTCGCGAGAATCTCCTGGTAGATGCGCCCCGTCGTGATGTTGTCTTGCCGGGAGGCTGGCCGGCCGGTGAAGCGCTCATAATGGCCGAGGTCAAGGTCGGTTTCGGCCCCGTCGTCGGTTACGAAAACCTCCCCGTGCTGATAGGGCGACATGGTGCCGGGATCGACGTTGAGATACGGGTCTAGCTTGCGCAGACGCACGCTGTAGCCACGCGCCTGCAGCAGCGCCCCCAGCGCTGCCGATGCGAGACCCTTGCCGAGAGAGGAAACCACGCCGCCGGTGATGAAGATGTACCGCGCCATGGGAGCTAACCTTTATCCCGACCTCGCCGATTCGCCGAGAGCTTCAATGGACGGGACCGCTCTTTATCCATGCGGATTTGGCATACCAACGCTTTTTCACTCATCTTCAATGGCTTGCGCGTGACTTTTGCTTCAGATTCTCGCTTCGGTATTCCCCACATGCATACCTTCATGCGAAGGAACTCGGTCACCCGGCCCCTGTTCCTACCTCACTGTGATCGCGGCATCTGCGGTCCGCTGGGGGCAGGCGCGGGAGGCTGTTCGTTCTGCCGCAGCGTATCGAGAAGGCTCCCGGCCGGACCTCCACCCTGCCCTGGAGCCGTCACCGGCGCGCCCGGGGTCTGCTGCGCAGGTGTGCTCTGGATGATAGAGCGCGGCTTCCTGTCCCAGCTTGCCAGCACCGAGAGCAGGAGACTCGTCGAGAAAAACACCGCTGCCAGGATGGCGGTCGTGCGGGTGAGCACATTGGAGGTGCCCCTGCTGGAGAGGAACCCACCCGTAGAGCCGATTCCAAGCCCTCCGCCTTCCGATTTTTGCAGCAGGACGACGCCGATCAGGGCAGCAACAACCATAAGGTGAATGACCACAACCACTGTCTGCATGGACCTGCTCGCCCGCGTTCCCTGTGCTCCGCCCCAATCCGCATATGGGGCGCGCGGCGGCCGTCTACAGCATCCCCCGCCCGAATTCCAATGCTGGTGCCGCTACTGTGCTCGCTAGCCGCATTTTCCTTCGCCCTGCGGGCGCGCGACGTTCTTCAGCGGGCGTGCTCGTCCCCTGAGTCCGCGTCATAGGTCCGGGCTATCGCGATGAATTCGTCTGCCTTGAGGCTCGCCCCCCCAACCAGGAAACCATCAACGTCCGGTATGCTTCTGAGCTCCTGCGCATTGGCCGCCTTGACCGACCCGCCGTAGAGGATGCGCATACGCCGAATACCGTCGCCGAAGCGGGCACAGAGGTGCTGGCGAATGAAGCCGTGCATTTCCGCGATTTCATCTGGCTTCGGGGTCAGCCCGGTGCCGATCGCCCATACCGGCTCGTAGGCGACAACCAGATTTTCCGGTGATAACCCGTCCGGCAGAGAGCCTTCAAGCTGGGAGCTTACAACCCTAAGCGCTGACCCGCTCTCGCGTTCAGCCCGGGTCTCCCCGACACATGCAATTGCAAGGAGCCCGGCGCGGTGCGCGGCCAATGCCTTCGCGCGCACTTGGGCATCCGTTTCCTTGTGATAAATCCGCCTCTCCGAGTGTCCGACGATGACCGCGCCCGCCCCCGCGTCCTTGAGCATCTCGGCCGATATATCTCCGGTGAACGCTCCGGCCGGCTCGGGATGACAATCCTGCGCCCCTATGCGCAACGATGCTCCGCGCACGCTATCTGCGAATTCGGCGATCAGGGTGGCAGGCGGGCACACGATGATGTGGATCGCGGTGAGTTCGCGGGCTCCGGAAACCATAGCGGCGAACTCGGCCCCCGAGGCGCGCAGTCCGTTCATCTTCCAGTTTCCCGCGACCAGCGGTCGGCGCGGCTCGGCGGAGTTCACCGAATAATCCTTTCAGAGCTCCCCGGTTCGGAGTTAGCAGAGGGCCAAACAAGTCGCCAGAGTTTCCCCGAACGTGCGCTTACGGCTGGTACCCAAGCCGCGGCACGCGGACTTGTTGCGGCACAGGCTGGCCCTCCCTAGAATGCGCGGGCGTCTCGCAATCGAGCGATTTTCCAGCGGATCAACTGATGCTTCGAGGGCTGCGGAAAGCCTCTTCCAATTGGCTCGGCAAGGTGGTCATGGCCGCCGTCGTCGGCTTTCTGGTCATCAGCTTCGCAATTTGGGGTATCGGTGACATCTTCCGCGGTTTCGGTCGATCTACCGTGGCCAAGATCGGGCGGACGGAGGTCACGATCGAGCAATTTCGCACGTTGTACAATGAGCGGTTGCAACAGTTTTCACGTCAGCTAGGGCGCCCGATCAGCATGGAGCAGGCGCGGGCGATGGGTCTCGACCGAACGGTTATCGGACAGCTCGTATCTGAAACCCTGCTGGACGAGGCGGTGCGCAAGCTTGGGCTCAACATCTCCGACGCCGACGTGGTCAAGGAGATCACCAACGACCCCACCTTTCGAGGACCGACCGGTCAGTTCGATCATTTCCGGTTCGAGCAGCTCATCCGAAATGCTGGCTACACTGAAGCGCGTTATGTCGCCGAACAGCGCCGACACCTCCTGCGGCGGCAGATTGCGACGACTGTTACCTTCGGTTCCAATGCGCCCAAAGCGCTCATCGACGCTGCAAATCGCTACCAGAACGAGCAACGTTCGATCGAATACGTCCTGCTTGACCGTGCATTAGCTGGTGACGTTCCGGCGCCCGCTCCCGAGGTCCTTGCGAAATATTTCGAGGAACGCAAAAACCTGTTCCGCGCGCCCGAATACCGAAAGTTGGCGCTGGTGTCGCTCATTCCTGCCGAGCAGGCGCAGTGGATCGAAATCTCCGACGCCGATCTCCATCGCGCCTATGAGGAGCGCCGTGCACGCTACGTGACCCCTGAACGTCGTCACATCGAGCAGATTGCGTTTCCGAGCATGGAAGCGGCTGAGCAGGCATCCCAGCGGATCGCGCACGGCACGAGTTTCGAGGAAATCGCAAAAGAGCTGGGCAAGACCGAAAAAGACATCGATCTGGGTACCGTGACCAAGGCCGGCATGATCGACCGCGCGGTTGCCGATACCGCGTTCGGGTTCACGGAGGGCGCAGTCAGTGCTCCGATCCAGGGGAGATTTGGGCCGGTTCTTGTCCGCGTGATCAAGATCGAGGCAGAGCAAGTACGTTCCTTTGAGGATGTCGCCAATGAGCTCAAGCAGGAGCTGGCGACCTCGCGCGCCAAGGCCGAAGTTCTGAAGCTTTATGACCAGATCGAAGACGCGCGCGCCGAAGGAAAAAGTCTGGCGGAGATTGCCGAACAGCTGAAGGTGCCGGTGCGCACTGTCGAAGCCGTCGACCGCTCAGGGCGCGATGCCTCTGGCGCCCCCATAAAGCTTCCGGATGAGCAGCGGCTCCTGGAGGGAGCCTTCACGACCGATGTGGCGGTAGAGCGAGATCCTCTGCAGTTCCAGAACGGCTATATCTGGTACGATGTCCTGAGCATTACCCCTTCTCGGGAGCGAACGCTGGACGAGGTCAAGGACCAAGTCGAGCAGCGCTGGCGAGAGCAGGAGATTGCATCCCGTCTGAGCGCCAAGGCAGCTGAGATCCTTGAGAAGGTGCAGGCAAACTCCTCTCTCGCTGACGCCGCAACCGCCGACCATCTCAAGAGCGAGGCATTGACCGGTTTGAAGCGCGGCGAAAGCAAAGCCCCGCTTTCGACGGCTGCCGTCGAGGCAGTTTTCCGCACTGCCAAGGATGGCGCCGGCAAGGCGGACGCAGCAAAGGCGCCGGAGCAAGTGGTGTTTCGAGTTACGGAGATCGTGGTGCCGAGCCTGGACATGCAGTCAGCCGACGCCAAGCGCATGGTCGAGGCGCTCAATCGCGCTGTGTCGGAAGAAGTTGCAGCGGAATATATTGCTCACCTCGAGTCTGAGGACGGTGTGAGCATCAATCAGAACGCCTTGAACCAGGTAACGGGTGGTCAGGCCGGCAGCAGCGACGTCGACTGATTTGCCACACATGCAGATCGAGCCACTAGCAACGGCGTTCGCCAAACGCTACGCGCGCGGTGAGTCCCAGGTCGTGTGGACCACGTTGGTATCCGATCTGGAGACTCCGGTTTCGGCCTTTCTCAAAATTGCCGGCCAGCGCCCGATGAGTTTCCTGCTTGAATCGGTCGAAGGCGGCGAGGTGCGAGGGCGATATTCCATCATCGGCCTCAACCCCGATCTCATTTGGCGCACGATTGATGGGCGTGCCGAGATTCACGGCAGTTCGGACGAACGCGCCCACTTCAAACCCTGCAACGAGGCGCCGCTGGTCGCCCTTCGGGCGATCATTGCAGAGAGCCGCATCGATCTCCCCGAGAATTTGCCGCCCATGGCGGCGGGGATTTTCGGATACCTCGGCTACGACATGGTCAGGCTCATGGAGGATCTGTCCGATCCCAACCCCGATCCCATCGGTATCCCCGATGCGATGCTCGTGCGCCCAACCATCGTTGTGGTGTTTGATGCGGTCACGGACACCATTACCGTGGTCACTCCGGTGCGACCCGCGGTGGACGTTTCAGCCGAAACAGCGTTCAAGCAGGCAGGGGAGCGGCTCGCGGCTGTGGTCCAATCCCTCGATGCTCCGCTTGCCCATACTTCGCCGCGGATGAAGCGTGGCCCTATTACCGTTTGGCCCTCGTCGAATACCCCGGCGGCGGAATACGAACGCATGGTCGGGGTTGCCAAGGAATACATCGCTGCCGGGGATGTTTTCCAGGTCGTGCTCTCGCAGCGTTTCCAGGCACCTTTCGAGCTTCCGCCATTTGCACTCTATCGTGCCTTGCGCAGGATAAATCCCGCGCCATTCCTTTATTTCCTCGATTTTGGCAGCTTCGCCATTGTCGGCTCCAGCCCGGAGATTCTGGTGCGCGTGCGCGACGCGACCGTCACAATTCGACCTTTAGCCGGAACCAAGCCGCGCGGCGCCACCCCGGGCGAAGACAAGGCGCTCGAAGCTGCTCTTTTGCAGGATCCAAAGGAACGCGCCGAACATCTGATGCTGCTTGATCTCGGACGCAATGATGTCGGCCGCGTGTCTCGGACGGGCACCGTCACGGTCACGGATCAATTTTTAATCGAGCGTTTCAGCCAAGTCATGCACATCGTTTCCAACGTCGAGGGAAAGCTGGATGCGAACAAAGATGCGCTGGATGCGCTGATTGCAGGATTCCCGGCCGGCACGGTCTCAGGAGCGCCAAAGGTCCGGGCAATGGAGATCATCGACGAGCTGGAGAAAGAGAAACGGGGGCTGTACGCGGGATCCGTTGGCTATTTCTCGGCGGCAGGAGAGCTCGACAGCTGTATCACCCTTCGTACCGCGTTGATCACGGGTGGGGTGATGTATGTCCAAGCGGGCGCGGGCATTGTTGCGGACTCCAATCCCAGAGCTGAGCAGCAGGAATGCGTGGACAAGGCGAAGGCGCTGTTCCGGGCAGCGGAGGAGGCCAAGCGCTTTGCGGTGCGTTCGCAGTAATAATCGCACCCGGTCGCCGTCGCTCTGAGCGGCTTTGAAACAGGGGTCGCCGTCAGATCGCCCGTTTGCAGCAGTAAATTCGCGTTTCTTGACCGTCTCAAGATCGAAGTTTAAGACCTTGAGAGGGCGTGTAAAACCATGATCGTTTTGATCGATAATTACGATAGCTTCACTTTCAATCTCGTCCATTATTTGGGTGGGCTCGGTGCGGAAGTGGCGGTCCATCGCAATGACAAGATCACGGTCGGTCAATTGGTCGGGATGGATGCTGACGCCATAGTGCTCTCCCCCGGACCCTGCACGCCGAAGGAGGCAGGCATTTGCCTGGCGCTTGTTGCTGACCTGGGTCCCACCGTCCCAATACTCGGGGTGTGTCTTGGTCATCAAGCCGTGGGACAGGCCTTCGGCGGCCAGGTGGTGCGCGCCCCGGCTCCCGTGCACGGCAAGCTCTCGGAAATCAAGCACTGCGGGGAAGGTATTTTCAGCGGCATCACGGGCACATTCAAGGCAACGCGCTACCATTCACTGGTCGTCGATCGTACGATGCTTCCGTCGGATCTTATCGTGACTGCCGAGACCGATGGGTTGATCATGGGTCTTGCTCACCGCCGCCTTCCGGTGCACGGAGTCCAGTTCCATCCGGAGAGCATCGCCTCGGAGCATGGCCATCTCATGCTGCGCAATTTTTTGGATCTCGCCGCAGCTTGGAATGCGTCCAGTGGGCGGCGCTTGCGGTCAGATCGGCCGACATCACGCGATGCAGTGAGAGCAACGTGACTGACGAATTCAAAGGGCTGATCGCCAAGGCTGCCACCGGCGGTGCATTGACCCGAGAGGAGGCCGCGCGCGGCTTCCATACGATGATGGCTGGAGAGGCGACCCCGTCCCAGATGGGTGGGCTGTTGCTGGCGTTGCGGGTGCGGGGGGAAACAGTCGACGAGATCACGGGCGCCGTCACCGCGATGCGTGAAAAGATGCTGCGGGTGTCGGCGCCCACGGACGCGGTGGACATCGTAGGCACGGGCGGGGATGCCTCTGGTTCGTTCAACATCTCCACTTGCGCCGCTTTGATCGTGGCCGGGGCGGGCGTTCCCGTTGCCAAGCACGGCAACCGGGCGCTCTCGTCGCGCTCAGGAGCAGCTGACGTCTTGGCCGCTCTCGGCGTGAACATCGAATTGGACCCTGAGGGGGTGGCACGATGCATCAGGCAAGCCGGTATCGGGTTCATGTTCGCGCCAGCTCACCACCCCGCCATGAAGAATGTGGGGCCTACCCGCGTCGAGCTTGGAACGCGCACAATATTCAATCTGCTGGGCCCGCTTTCCAACCCCGCCGGCGTGAACCGACTGATGGTGGGCGTTTTTTCCCGGCACTGGATCGAGCCGCTTGCGCAGGTTTTGAAAAATCTTGGCTCCAAGGCCGTGTGGGTCGTCCATGGCTCCGATGGCCTCGACGAGATCACGACGGCCGGCACCACATACGTTGCCGCACTGGAAAACGGCGCAGTACGTACCTTTGAGATCGCGCCGGAAGACGCAGGACTGTCGCGTGTCAAGCCGGAAGCCTTGCGCGGAGGGGAAGTGGGCGAAAACGCGCAAGCTCTGATGGAGGTGCTCAAGGGCAGAAAGGGACCGTTCCGTGACGTAGCGGTCCTCAATGCAGCCGCTGGACTAATCGTTGCAGGGTGCGCCAAGGACCTCAAAGAGGCGGTGGAACTTGCCCAAAAGTCCGTGGATTCGGGCGAGGCGCACAATCGCCTGGAGCGTCTTGTGACCGTTTCCCATGCGTGAGCACAAGGCGCGAAGCCAGGTCGTTAAAGCGCCCACTGCAGTGCCGGGAGTAAAGGCCGCGTGAACGGAGAAACCGACATCCTGACCAAGATCGCGGGCTACAAGCGCGAAGAGATAGCTAACGCCAAGCGAGTGCGCCCATTCGCTACCCTCGAAGCGCAAGCCAGATCGGCATCCGCCCCGCGGGGGTTCCTTGCCACGATTGAGCGACAACTCGATGCAGGCAATTTTGCTCTCATTGCGGAGGTCAAGAAGGCAAGCCCATCGAAGGGAATGATCCGAGACAACTTCGATCCTGCAGCGATTGCGTGTGCCTACGAGCGCGGCGGCGCCGTCTGCCTATCGGTGCTGACGGATGCTCCGTCCTTCCAGGGAGGTCCGCAGCACCTCGTCAGCGCGCGAGCGGCCACAGCGTTACCGGTTCTGCGCAAGGACTTCATGTATGACGTTTATCAGGTTGTCGAGGCGCGCGCGTGGGGTGCCGATTGCATCCTGATTATCCTTGCCGCGGTGGACTACAAGCTGGCGCAGGATCTCGAGCAGAGCGCCAAAGCTCTGGGCATGGACGTGGTCCTCGAAGTCCACGACGAGCATGAGCTTGAACGCGCGCTGCGCTTGAACTCCAAGCTTGTTGGAATCAACAACCGCGATCTCAAGAGCTTTGCGACCACACTCGATACCAGCATCAGGCTTGCCAGATTGATCCCATCCGGTCACGTCATCGTCAGCGAGAGCGGGATCTTCTCGCGCTCTGACGTTGAACGTCTCTCCAACCATGGAATTTCCACCTTTCTGGTGGGAGAAAGTCTCATGCGGCAACATGACGTCGAGGCGGCAACGCGCGCCCTCATCGGCCAATCGCGACAGCATTTGGGCGCAGCAGAGTAGGAAGGAGATGAGCCCGCTGAAGCTCTCGCATCTTGGTGCGCGGGGAGAGGCGCGGATGGTCGATGTATCCGAAAAACCCGCAACTGAGCGTCAAGCCGTTGCCGAGGGCCGGGTTATCATGGCTCAAAAAACTCTCGATCTCATCGTCAAGGGCGATGCAAAGAAAGGTGACGTGCTCGGTACGGCCCGAATTGCCGGAATAATGGCAGCCAAGCGCACGCATGAGCTTATTCCGCTCTGCCATCCATTATCGATCTCGGCGATCGCGGTAGACCTCAAGCCGGACATCCGGTTGCCCGGCGTGAATGTCCGCGCAACCGTACGGGTGACCGGACGCACCGGGGTAGAAATGGAAGCGCTGATCGCCGTCGCCGTCGCTTGCCTTACGGTCTATGACATGGTGAAGGCAGTCGAGCGCGGGATTCGCATCGAGGGGATTCACTTGGTCGAGAAATCCGGGGGCAAATCGGGGCATTATCGCGCCAGGGAGTAAGTCGTGGGACTGATGCCGGTTGCCGAGGCGCTTTCCCGCGTGCTCATTGATGCCCGTCCCCTGCCTGCAGAACCTGCTGCACTCAGGGACGCCCATGGGCGTGTCCTCAGTTCCGACATCGTCGCGTTACGTAGCCAGCCGCCGGCGGATGTCTCTGCCATGGATGGTTATGCAGTGCGTGCCGCGGACGTCGCGACCGCTCCGGCACGGCTAGAGGTCATCGGAGAAGTCGCGGCGGGCCACCCTTTTGCCCGCGCCGTGGGCGCAGGCGAGGCGGTGCGCATCTTCACCGGGGGGCTGCTGCCAGCGGGAGCCGACACTGTTGTCATCCAGGAGAACACCACGGTCGAAGGGAGGAGCGTCTTCGTCAGTATTGCGGCCGATAGAGGCAAGCACGTGCGTGTCGAAGGACTCGATTTCAAACGTGGCGCTGTGCTCCTGACGAAAGGGCGCAGGCTATCCGATCGGGACCTGGCGCTCGCAGCCGCAATGAACCACCCTCGCCTGCCGGTGTACCGCCGGCCGAAGCTGGCTTTCTTTGCGAGCGGCGATGAGCTGGTCATGCCAGGGTCGGAGCTCGCAGCAGGCGAGATCGTCCATTCCAATGCCTATGCCATTCTGGCCATGGCCCGCCGAGAAGGCTGTGAATGGATTGACCTGGGTATCGTGCCCGATCGGCTGGATGCGACCGCCGAAGCGGTACGCCACGCCGGGGAGCGCCGCGCCGACATTCTCGTCACCTCGGGCGGGGCATCGGTCGGCGACTACGACCTGGTGCACAAGGCGCTGGCGAGCGAGGGGCTTGCTCTCTCTTTCTGGAAGGTGGCCATGCGCCCGGGTCGGCCCATGCTGCACGGCCGCCTGGACCAGATGCATGTGCTCGGCCTGCCCGGAAATCCGGTTTCTGCGTATGTCTGCTCGCTTTTGTTTCTCGTCCCGCTGATACGGCAGCTCTGCGGACAAACCGAGGTCGCGCCCGCATCTGAAACAGCGATCCTTGGCCGCGACCTTCCGGAAAACGATGAGCGTGCCGATTATCTGCGCGCCCGTCTTTGCGTCGGGGCGGGAGGGGTCACCATTGCTATGCCCGCTCCGGTACAGGACAGCTCAATGCTTACCCCCCTGGCGGAGGCCGACTGCCTGCTGATTCGCGAACCCCACGCCCCGGCAGCCGCCGCCGGCAGTCGCTGTAACGTCTTACGGCTGCCCCTTTAATTCATCGAAATTAAACAGTTGCGGAACACATATGGAACATATATGTTCCGTTCATGATTTGTTTCGACAGGGCTCTACCAGCAAAGGGGGAACCGACATGCTGACGCGAAAACAGTTTGAGCTGCTGCGCTTTATCCACGAGCGCTTGAAAGAGAGCGGTGTGCCTCCCTCCTTCGATGAGATGAAGGATGCGCTGGATCTGCGGTCGAAGTCCGGCATCCATCGTCTCATCACCGCCCTGGAGGAACGTGGCTTTATTCGCCGCCTCCCTAACCGAGCCCGTGCGATCGAGGTGATCAAGCTGCCCGATTCGTTCGCCCACGGCGCGGGCGCTGCTCGCCGCGGATTCACGCCCAACGTGATCGAGGGCAATCTCGGCCGGGTGCGAGCTGGATCCGAGGACGAGGGCGGCGCTCGTCCGGTAGCGGTGCCCGTTATGGGCCGCATCGCTGCTGGAACGCCGATAGAGGCTATCCAGAACAAAAGTCACGTGATCAATATGCCTGCCGATGTGCTCTCGACAGGCGAACATTTTGCTCTCGAGGTCCGCGGTGACAGCATGATCGACGCCGGCATTCTTGATGGCGACGTTGCCCTCATCAAGAAGACGGAGGCAGCGGACACCGGCGATATCGTGGTCGCTCTGATCGATGAGGAGGAGGCGACGCTCAAGCGTTTCAGGAGAAGAGGCGCCTCGATCGCGCTCGAGCCTGCCAATTCTGCCTACGAGGTAAGAATCCTGCCTCCTACCCGCGTGCGCATCCAGGGCAAACTGGTCGGACTCTTTCGACGATATTGATGCATTCGAGATGGATGCATTCGAGCCAATGATGCATTCGAGCCAATGGCTCGTTGCGTCCGCTGCTGGTCTAATCGCCTGGTTCCAAGTCTTCCCGATTCGGCGTTGAATCAGGCGGCGGACGATTGACCGATTCGCCATTCCCGGAGAACGAGGGGCTGTCGGAAATCTTGCGCGCCCAGGGGCGATCGTAAGTGGCAGAGCGCGTACGCTCGATTTGGAAACTGCCGTTGACCCGGCGCAGTGCCATAGCTCCCGACGCCCGCCACTCCCGCGGACGAATGGTGAAAGCACCGCAGCCAGCCGGGGGTTCACGTGCGCTGACCACAACAGACGCACGCCGGCAGTCCTCCTCCAAGGCCTCGGTTCGCTTCACAAACGCGACAAGAGAACCGTCCCGGAGTTTGCCGATGCATCCTGCTTCATCGCAAGTGAGACCATTTCCCAAAGCCACGTCGCGAGGCGAGCGTGGGTCGCCATCGGCGGCGAGCCATTCGCGAAAGGCAAAAGTGTCGCTGCCGAGATTGGTCATGGCCAGTTGACCGTCGCCCGTTCGCACGGCAATCGCGGTCCCGTCAGGTGCAATGAGAAGATCGGGCTTTGGCGGTCGGACCATCATCGCTACTGCGCAGCAGATCAGCGCGCCTCCGATCAACCGCAGCGGCGTTTTCAGCAAACAAAGAATGACGAGCCCGATGGTGGAAAGCAGCAGCGGACCCGCACCGAAGGCAGCGACACGCCCTAACGCACCGGGAAACGTGGTGGTCCACAGTGCGACAGCAGTCATCCAGTCGAGGCCGTACCCCATCAGCCACCAGCAGGACGAATCGAGGCCAAGCGGCATAGCAAGCAGGCCCAGGATGCCCCACGGCATCACCCATGCGGATACGATGGGCATGGCCGCGAGATTGGCAATAACGCCGTACGGCGACACGCGATGGAAGTGGTAGGCTACAAAGGGAATCGTAGCGGTGCCTGCGAGCAGAGATGCAATGGCGAGGCTGACGACCTCACGCCCACCCCAGAGCGCAATGCGCGCGGCAAGCTGCGTCTTGCCTTCCCTGATCATCCAGGGAAGGCCGTGTTGATAGCCCGCAACCAGGGCCAGTGTTGCCGCAAACGACATTTGAAAGCTGGGGTGAACCACCGACTCTGGCGCGAGCACAAGCACCCCGAATGCAGCGACGGTGATCGTCCGATAGGTGAGGGTTTGACGGTCGACGAGCACACCGATCAAGACGATCCCTATCATAATGAACGAGCGCTGGGTGGCCACCTCGGCTCCGGACAGCAGAAGGTAGAGCCCGGCCACGAACAAGGCGACGAGTGCTGCCCATTTTTTGATGGCGTGTCGGTTGGCGAATGCCGGCAGGAGCGCAAACAGCGCCCTGATCGTAAAGAACACGACGCCCGCCACGACGGCCATGTGATATCCGGA
>DATBYX010000557.1:0-3314 GCA_036513475.1 Xanthobacteraceae bacterium
GTGTTCAGAAACTGCAGAAGGCGTTGCACGCGAAAGCGAAGGCAGAAGCCGGCTATCGCTTCTACGCCCTGTACGACAAGATCAGCCGTGAGGACATCCTGGCCCATGCTTACGCCCAGTGCCGCTCCAACAAGGGCGCACCGGGGGTGGACGGTCAGGATTTCGCGGACATCGAGGCGTATGGGGTGCAGCGATGGCTCGGCGAACTGGCGCTTGCGCTCAGGCAAGAGACTTACCGACCGGAACCCATCAGAAGAGTGTTCATACCGAAAGCCAATGGCAAACTCAGGCCGTTGGGCATCTCGACCCTGCGTGATCGGGTCTGCATGACAGCAGCGATGCTGGTGCTGGAACCGATCTTTGAAGCCGATCTCCCACCAGAACAGTACGCGTACCGTCCCGGGCGCAATGCCCAACAGGCGGTGGTCGAGGTGGGAGCGCTGCTATATCGCGGCCACCCGGAAGTCGTCGATGCCGACCTCGCGGACTACTTCGGAAGCATTCCGCATGCCGAACTCCTAAAGTCGGTAGCGCGCCGAATTGTTGATCGGCGCGTGCTGCATCTGATCAAGATGTGGCTGGAATGCACCGTGGAAGAAACCGATGATCGAGGAAGGAAGACACGCACGACCGAGGCCCGGGACAACCGGCGCGGCATTCCGCAAGGTTCACCCATCTCACCACTGCTGGCGAATCTCTACATGCGCCGGTTCGTGTTGGGATGGAAGATGCTCGGGCTGGAGCAAAGCCTCGGCAGTCGCATCGTGACCTACGCCGACGACCTCGTGATCCTGTGCCGGAAGGGCAAAGCCGAAGAGGCCTTGCTGCGCCTGCGCGAGATCATGGGCAAGCTGAAGCTTACGGTCAACGAGGAGAAGACACGAATCTGCAAGGTCCCGGAAGGGGAGTTCGACTTCCTGGGCTACTCGTTCGGGCGGATGTATTCAGCGAGAACCGGCCAGGCGTACCTGGGATACCGGCCATCGAAGAAAAGCATCAAGCGCATGGTCGAGAATGTCCACGCGCTGACAACCCGATCGTGGACTTGGCAAGAGACCACAGAGCTGGTGAACCAGTTGAATCGCACGTTGCGCGGATGGGCGAACTACTTCGAAGTAGGCACCGTCACCAAAGCGTACCGGGCGATCGACAACTACACCGCTGTGCGGTTGCGCCGGTGGTTGCGCATCAAGCACAAAACCAGGCGACGCAAGGGCGGGACCTATCCTCTCTCGCACCTTTACGGGCACTTTGGGCTCGTACGCCTGTGCCGGCTTGGGCACGACGTGCCGTGGGTGAAGGCGTGAGGTCTTGTCCGAGAGCCGGATGTAGGAAATCTACAAGTCGCGGTTCGATGAGCGGGATGTGAAAACGGAGCCATGGGTGAACCACTAAGGCACCGCCAGACGAAAGAGGCGGCAACAGATATGTTCAGCCTACAGCCACCGCGTCACATTCCGACTCTACCTTTCAGCTCGACTGCGAACTGATTGATTTTGTCCACCGCGCAGGCGTGCGAAGCCGATCAGCACGGCTGCCCATGCTGCGATCGAAGCCGCAATGGCGCGGCTGCTCGCAAAAATGGATGACCAGGTAACGCTCACAATCGCCAGCCTTGCATCGGAAGCCGGACTCTCGCGTGCGACGCTCTAAAAAGGGCACCTGTACTGCTTGACAGATTTCGTACCCCGCTGGAGCAACATAATGGTAACAACACAACTGCACTTCCAAATCCCGATCGCATCGGCGAACTCGAAGCCGAAATTACTGCGTTTGCGCGGACGGGAGAACGACGAGCTGCGTGACCTGCGCTCCGCCAATCGCAACATGGCTCAGCATATTCAAGCACTCAGCCTGCTCGTCCGTGAGCAGGAACAACAAATCGCAAAACTTCAGCGTGAGCCTTCCGAATCCGCGCGAGTGGTGCCACTGGTTGGACTCGCTCGACGTTGACCAGTTTGCACTTGCTCCGTCCGTTTTCGACGGCCGCGCCAGCCGCGGTCGGTGCGGATAAAGGCCTCCAGCATGTGCGGTATCAATGTTGCAGTTTCGACCGGCTCGTAGAGCTTGCTGTGCTCGGCCGCATAACGATCGAGCTCTTCCTTGAGGGGCTCGGGGAGCACGATGGTGATCCGCACCGTACCTTGCTTGGGCAGTCGGCCAAGTTTCAGGTTCGTCACGGCTGACCTCCTCTCATAAATGCGACAGAGACATGTTGACCGTTCAGATAATCGGCGTAAGTGGCGAGGTCGCGATGCACGGCGGCGGGCAGCTCGACGGTGAGCCTGACCGGCCTGTCGTCCGGAATGGCCGAAAGTTTCAACTTGGCCATGGCGCTCAATCTCAGCTCTGGTAAGGCGAGAGCACGAGGTCGCGATTGACGATCACACGAACCGGAAAGCCGGGCCTGATGGTGATGGTCGGCTGGATATTGAGATTGCGGCGCACGACCTGCTGGCCGGTCTGGTTGAGGCTGTCGGTGCCGCCGCGCCGGAGTGCCGTCACGATGGCGCTGTCGTTGTTGGTGGCGCCGAACTCCGAGCCGACGCCGAGCACCGTGGAGAGTGCCGCTGCCATGGCCAGCCGGCCCCAGTGGTGATCGACCTCGTCCTCGAGACCGGCGAAGCCCTGGGTGTCGGCGCCGGGCTGGCGTTCCAGCACGATGGAGCGGCCGTTCGGCATCAAGAGCCGCGTCCACACCAGGAGCACGCGGTCCTGCCCAAACGAGATCTGGCTGTCATAGACGCCAATCAGTTTTGAGCCCTGCGGGATCAGCAGGAACCTGCCGCTTGGACTGTCGTAGACGTTCTCGGTCACCTGGGCGGTCACCTGGCCGGGAAGATCGGAGCGGATGCCGGTGATGAGCGCCGCCGGAATGACGGCGCCGGCCTGCACCACATAGCGGGATGCCGGGTTGGCCAGACGATCAGGGCTGACGGTCTTGCGGTCGACGGCGCCGTTCAGAAAGGCGGATTTGCGATCCTGCATGTTCAGGATCGATTCCGGATCAACGGGCGGGGCATCGCCCTGACCTGTCGGCGTGACGCCGCGCGGATCCGTAACTGATGGCGACGGTGTTGACGGCGCAGGCCGCTCCCGGGTGCTGACGGTGGCGAACAGATGGCTGGTGCGCGCCGCTTCGGTTTCCTGGGCGACCCGCTGCTGCTCGGGATCGACGGCTCCCGGCCCCTGCGCGTTGAGCATCGGCCGGCCGAGGTCGCCCGGCAAAGGCGGCCCGAGCGGCGGAGTTCCCGATCCCGCCGGGGGTGGGTTGGTACGGGGAATGCCGGCATAGTCGCGCGGTAGGGTGGAGA
>DATBYX010000558.1:0-6431 GCA_036513475.1 Xanthobacteraceae bacterium
TCAAGATGGCCCTCCCCTTTCATCGTCGTAAGGTCGATGCGAGCGACGCAGGTGACCGGAACGTAGTCGAGGGTCAGGTCTCCAACCAGCCTTATCTCCGCCGGCCCGTTATCGCCCTCCAGTCCGCGTAGCTCGGAACGATCCGGGTCGACGGGGATGCCGATCTCGGTCCCTCCCCTGGTATCGGTAAACATCACCAGAACTTGACCAAGCGCGACAGCCTCTTTGATGCCTTCGCGCGTTTTTTCGCGCGAGCTCACTTCCACCGGATGATCGCCTGTGCAAAGAAATTCGACCAGCTCGTTCATTCCACCTTCTCGTTTTCTGAGAGTCTCATCGGCGCGACAATATTGAAGCAGCCCGCGCCGTCAACCCGCCGACCGCACGCGCTATACTCGCCCTGGCGAGGGACCCGGGGAGGGCCAATGGGCGACTGGATCGCCTTCTGGAATTCCAATCACCCGATCTACGTCAATCCGCGGCATCGCGAGGTGCATTATCGCGCCGTGGCGCAAGATATTCTCGTGCGGGTCCCGGCGGGCGGGCGTGTCCTCGACTATGGATGCGGCGAGGCGCTGTACGCGGACCTGATCGCGGCGTCCGCAGCCGAGGTCACCCTGTGCGAGACAGCGCAGTCGGTCCGTCTCGGGCTCACCCGCCGCTTCGGCCGGCATGCACGCATCTTCGTGCGCTCCCCCGAGGAGCTTGCGGCGATGCCCGATGCCTCCTTCGACGTGGTGGTGATGCATTCGGTCGCGCAATATCTGCGCGCGGAGGAGCTTGACACGGCCCTCGCACTCTTCCATCGCCTGCTCACGCGCAATGGCCTTCTCATCCTCGGGGACATCCTGCCGCCACACGTCAGCGCGGTAACGGATGCAATTGCGTTATTGCGGTTTGGGTTTGCGCACGGTTTCCTCGGCGCGGCCGTGGTCGGCCTCGCACGCACGCTCCTTTCGGATTACTGGCGCTTGCGCACGCAGCTTGGTCTCACGCGCTACAGCGAGGCGGCAATGATCGAGAAGCTTTCGCGCGCAGGCTTTTCAGCGCATCGTGACCCAGCCAATATCGGGCACAACCCGGCAAGGCTGACCTTTCTGGGCCGTCCGGCCCCATCCCCCCTCACGCACGCACGCTAAATGCCCAAGCGGACAGACATTGCATCAATCCTGATCATCGGGGCCGGTCCCATCGTCATCGGGCAAGCCTGCGAGTTCGACTATTCGGGCACCCAGGCCTGCAAAGCCCTCAAAGCCGAGGGCTACCGGCTCGTGCTGGTCAACTCCAACCCCGCGACCATCATGACCGATCCCGACATGGCGGACGCTACGTATGTGGAGCCGATCACGCCGGAAATTGTCGCCAAGATCATCGAGAAGGAAAGGCCGGATGCCCTCCTTCCGACCATGGGAGGCCAGACCGCTCTCAACACCGCTCTGTCGCTCAATAAAATGGGCGTGCTGGAACGGTTCAATGTGGCGATGATCGGCGCCAGCGCGCACGCCATCGACAAGGCCGAGGACCGAAAGCTCTTTCGCGAGGCGATGCAGCGCATCGGCCTCGAAACTCCGCGCTCGACGCAGGTCAAGACCCTGATTGCAGCCTTGCAGGCACTCGACGAGATCGGACTTCCCGCAATCATCCGACCGTCATTCACGCTCGGCGGGACTGGCGGAGGTATTGCTTACAACAAGGCCGAATTCATCGACATCGTCGAGCGCGGGATCGACGCCTCCCCCACCAATGAAGTGCTGATCGAGGAATCGGTGCTGGGGTGGAAGGAGTTCGAGATGGAGGTGGTGCGCGACCGCAAGGATAATTGCATCATCGTCTGCTCGATCGAGAACCTCGATCCGATGGGGGTTCATACCGGCGATTCGATCACCATCGCACCCGCGCTGACGCTGACGGACAAGGAATATCAGAGAATGCGGGACGCCTCCATCGCGGTCCTGCGCGAGATCGGCGTCGAGACCGGAGGCTCCAACGTCCAGTTCGCCGTCAATCCGGACGACGGTCGCCTCGTCGTCATCGAGATGAATCCGCGCGTGTCCCGCTCGTCTGCGCTTGCCTCCAAGGCGACCGGCTTTCCCATCGCAAAGGTCGCGGCCAAGCTTGCGGTCGGCTACACGCTCGATGAGGTCGCAAACGACATCACCGGGGGCGCAACACCCGCCTCGTTCGAGCCAACCATCGATTATGTGGTCACCAAGGTGCCGCGGTTCGCGTTCGAGAAATTTCCCGGTGCCGAGCCGGTCCTGACCACTTCGATGAAGTCGGTGGGAGAGGCCATGGCAATCGGCCGCAGCTTCCAGGAGAGCTTGCAGAAAGCGCTGCGCTCGCTCGAGAACGGCTTCACCGGCCTGGACGAGATCGCGATCGAAGGGGTCGGCCAGGGGGACGACAAGAATGCCGTGCGGGCCGCTCTCGGCACCCCGACGCCCGACCGCCTGCTCAAGGTAGCGCAGGCGATGCGCCTGGGCTTCTCCGATGAGGAGATCCACAGCTCGTGCAGGATCGACCGATGGTTTCTGGCCCAGCTGCGTGAGCTCGTGAATACCGAGGCGCAGCTGCGGGCGAACGGCCTGCCGGGGAGCCCGGGAGCGTTGCGCGCGCTCAAAGCGATGGGCTTCTCCGATGCGCGCCTGGGCACGCTCGCCGGGATCAGCAGCGAAGCTGTCACGCAGCGACGGCGCGCACTCGGAGTGCGCCCGGTGTTCAAGCGCATTGACACCTGCGCCGCCGAGTTCGCGACACCGACCGCGTATATGTACTCGACCTACGCGGCGCCGTTCGCTGGCACGGCGGCGTGCGAAGCGGCCCCTTCAGACAACACCAAGATCGTGATCCTCGGCGGCGGGCCCAACCGGATCGGGCAAGGCATCGAGTTCGACTACTGCTGCTGCCATGCCTGTTTTGCCCTGAAGGAAGCCGGTTACGAGACCATCATGATCAACTGCAACCCGGAAACGGTCTCGACCGACTACGACACTTCCGATCGGCTATATTTCGAGCCGCTGACCGGCGAGGACGTGCTCGAGATCATCGATGTCGAGCGCTCGCGCGGGCACCTGCATGGCGTCATCGTGCAATTCGGTGGGCAGACCCCGCTCAAGCTTGCCCATCCGCTGGAGCAAGCGGAGGTTCCGATACTCGGCACCTCTCCTGACATGATTGATCTCGCGGAGGATCGCGACAGATTCAACAAGCTGCTCGACAAACTCAAGCTGCGCCAACCCATGAGCGGCATCGCCAGCACCCCAGAGGAGGCGCGTGCCATTGCGCAGAAGGTGGGCTATCCGCTGATGATACGACCGTCCTACGTGCTCGGCGGGCGAGCCATGGAGATCGTGCTGGATGCTGCCCAGCTTGACTCGTATATCGCGCGCCTTTCGGGCGCCCTCGACCGCCCGTCCGAGCTGGTCGTTTCAAAGAAGCGTCCGCTTCTGATCGATCGCTACCTCTCGGACGCGATCGAGGTCGACGTCGATTGCCTGGCCGACCGTACCGATGCGGCAATCGTGGGGGTGATGGAGCACATCGAGGAAGCCGGAATCCACTCCGGCGACAGCGCGTGCGCGCTGCCGCCGCATTCGCTCTCCTCGGCCGCCATCGCAGAGCTGGAGCGGCAGACGCGATCGCTCGCCCTTGCGCTTGAAGTGGGCGGACTGATGAATGTGCAATACGCGATCAAGGACGGTGACGTTTATGTCCTTGAAGTGAATCCGCGCGCCTCGCGCACGGTTCCCTTCGTGGCCAAGGTGATCGGGGTTCCCGTTGCCAAGATCGCGGCCCGAATCATGGCCGGCGAATCACTCGCAAGCTTCGCCCTCAAGCCGGCGCATCTTGCGCATGTCGGGGTCAAGGAGGCAGTCTTCCCATTCGCACGCTTCCCCGGCGTCGACACCGTGCTCGGGCCCGAGATGAAGTCGACCGGCGAGGTGATGGGCATCGATCGGGATTTCGCCATCGCCTTCGCCAAAAGCCAGATCGGAGGCGGATCGCGCCTGCCGCGCGCGGGGACCGTGTTTGTTTCGGTCAAGGACAGCGACAAGCCGCGTGTGATCGAGCCCATTCGGCTCCTCCTTGACCTTGGCTTTCGCATCATCGCCACCTCCGGGACGCAGCGCTATCTGGCAGCGCAAGGCCTGCCTGCGAGTAAGATCAACAAGGTGCTGGAAGGGCGTCCCCATATCGTGGACGCCATTACGAATGGCGAGGTTCAGCTCGTATTCAACACCACGGAGGGAGCCACCGCCCTTGCCGACAGCCGCCCGCTCCGGCGGGCGGCCCTCTTGCATAAAGTGCCCTATTACACCACTCTCTCAGGGGCTGTTGCGGCCGCGCAGGGAATAAAGGCCTATCTCGGGGGGGATCTCGACGTGCGCACGCTGCAAAGCTATTTCGGCGGCAAGGGCGGCTGATTCCGGGAACCCCGGAAGGCGCCCCCTGACGGTAGGGATTGGGAACAGAGTTTCGGATCGCGTGGCCGGAAGGACCTTTCGGCCCGCGATTGGATTTATTGTCCTTTCGGAGGTTGAAGATAAAATGGACAAGATTCCGATGACGGCGGAGGGCTATTCGACCCTGGAGAACGAGCTCAAGCATCGCCAGCAGGTTGATCGGCCGCGGATCATCCAGCTCATTACCGATGCGCGCACCCACGGCGACCTCTCCGAGAACGCCGAATATCACGCCGCCAAGGAATCCCAATCGCACAACGAGGGTCGGATCGCCGACCTCGAGGACAAGCTTGCGCGCGCTGAAGTGATCGATGTCTCCAAGCTCTCCGGCGAGACGATCAAGTTCGGAGCTACCGTCACCCTGGTGGACGAGGACACCGAGAAGAAGCAGGTGTGGCAGCTGGTTGGCGAGCCGGAGGCGGATGCGAAAAAGGGAAAGATCTCGATCACGTCGCCGCTTGCGCGTGCTCTCATCGGCAAGGCCAAGGGGACGAGCGTCGAAGTGGTGACCCCGAGCGGAGCCAAGGCCTACGAGATCAAGAAGGTCGAGTTTCGCTGATCCCAAGCTTATCGCGGAGCTCACGCTGTCACATCATATTCCAACCGCCACATTGTTTCCTGCAATTGCCCGCGCTGGAGGTTTATGGCCTACGGACCGAATCTCCTTGGTACCTTTCATCAAACAGGCACCATGGTCGGCAAGATTTTGCAGGGTTTACGACCCGCTGATCTCCCGGTCGAGCGTCCGACAAAATTCGAGATGGTCATCAACCTCAAGACTGCTAGGACACTCGGGCTGAACCTCCCGACCTCGGTCTTGCTGCGCGCCGATGGAGTGATCGAGTGATACCTTGCTCGACCTCGGTCAGCAGAACCGACGATAATTGCGCCGTCCTGCTGTTGAGTAAGGACTGAAAACGCCGCGCCGATCTCGCGCTCGTTGCTGCGCCCTCTGTGGGAGGAACGTGCTTTCATGCAAGGATCTCGACCGCGCGGCGCGACCGTTCGCGCCTTCGTCGTCGCTGGTTTCATCAGCATCCCCTGGGGCGTGTCATCGGCAGCGGGGATCACACGCGAGAAGCTGCTCGTGGGTGGCATTGAGCGCGAGTATCTCGTCTCGGCAGCAAAATCGGACCGTCCCCGCCCGACGGTGCTGGTGCTGCACGGGTCACTGCTCAATGGGGATGTCATGGTCCCTGTGATGGGCTTTGAACCTCTTGTCGAGCGGGAAGGATTGGTCGTCATTTATCCGAACGCGGTTGCCGGGGAATGGAACGACGGCAGCGCCGAATCGGTCCAATGGGGCGCGGGCTCCTACGACGACGCAGGTTTTCTGCGGGCGCTGGTCGCGCATCTCGTTCGCACCAGCTTTTCCGATCGGGCACGGGTCTACGTCACGGGGTATTCCAACGGCGGCGTGATGGCATTTCGGCTCACATGCGAGACGGACGGCATCTTCGCAGCCGCAGCGGCGATAGCGGCCACTCTGCCTTTCGAGCTTGCCCGCAGTTGCAGGCCGCCACGGCCCATGCCCATGCTGATCATGAATGGAACGGCGGACCCGCTGGTGCCGTTCGACGGCGGCAAACTGCCTTTGTCCGGGAGCCAGGCGCTCTCGACCGAGGCAACGATCAGCTTCCTGCGAAAAGTGAATGGCTGCACGGAGGCGGTCAAGCTCGATGAGCTCCCGCGCGCGGACCCCAACGATGCATCGCGTGTCACTGTCGCGAATTGGACGACCTGCTCCTCCCGTGCTCCGGTCGTGTTGTACCGAATAGAGGGCGGCGGCCACCGCGTTCCCAGCCTGGCTCCAGGAGTGCCGTTGGTGGAGTCTCTGGTTGGAAGGTTGAACCACGATTTTGACGCGGCCGAAGCCATTTGGAGCTTCTTCAAGAACAAACGATCGACGGGCCACCGTGCGCAGCGCTGAAGTCCAATCTTCCCCTTCGGCGGCCGCGCGCAATCCGG
>DATBYX010000559.1:0-2654 GCA_036513475.1 Xanthobacteraceae bacterium
GGCTGCCGGGCGGCAGACCGATGCGATCGAGCGCCTGCGCGATCGGGCGGATGCGTTGACCACCCGGGCGGCGGCGCTGCGGCGCTTGGCCGACGCCGAGAAGCCGCTGTACCAGAGCCTCGACGAGGCGCAGAAGCGCCGTTTCGGCATGGCTTTCCACTTCGCCGCACATCGGCACACGGCGGGGGCCCACGCGCACGACAGAGGCGCTCACGAACACGCGAGCTGAGCGCAACCTTGCCATCTCGCCCCACGATTCGCTCGGGGCGGGGTGGAGCGCTCCACGCCAACCGGCGGGGTCCCGGGGGATCCTTCGCAACTTCCCGAGACCAAAGGGATGCTCAAGCAATACACCTCGATGCCGCGCGGCGACATCGACGGGCCGAACTTGAACGACGGCACCCAGGTCAAGCTGCCTCCGCACCTGACCTTTTCGTGGTCAAGTCGCGCAACGGTGCAGAGCTCAAGATCGTGCTCGCAGAGAACGCGGTCGCTGTCGGCGTCGTCCTGCTGCCAGTTAGCGAGAACCTTACTCTCATTCCTTCGCTGCGTACTGCGTGTCGACGAGACGATGTATCTTACTGAGCTGCACATGGATCTGTCCTCGGGTCATGGGGAATGCCGTTCGTGGAGAAGAGCTTGTCGACGACGTCGTCGGGGGCTTGGATCCATCAGCCCGGCCGTCATGACCTCCAGCGCGTAAATGGCGCGGCTAGCCTTGCGCGGACGCGCTGACGAGGAATCCGATAACTGGCATCGGCCTGCTGCGTCCGCGCCCCAACCGGCCACGACACGGCCGCGCCGCCAAGCAGGCTGATGACATCCCTGCGTTTCATGGGGCTCCCACGAGTTCGGGCGACGAGCAGTCCACGCCGTCGGCGCCCGAACTTGCCAGCGCCGAGCGAACGGTAGCCTAGGACCCACTTTTCTTCGCAGGATCGATCAAGGCTTTAGGCCGAGGTGCGGGGCGTTTGGCTTCTCCTGAAAGCGTTATGGCGCCGTCGCGATCGGTTTGGGCAGCCCAATGGTCGTTTGGCATGTTGCGGCTGGCAAGTGTCGAGCATCACGTCATGGCCGCATGCGACTTCGTAGACGCGCCAGCCCTTGGCTCGCGCGGTCGCTAACCCGTGGTCGGACGGCGGGCTTGGAAAGCTCGCAGCCCGAATGTAGGCCTTCCTTGCAACGCGGTCGCGCGCGCCCGTCAACGCCAGCTTCTGCGTAAAGCATTTGATCGGATGCGGCGTGCACTGTGCATCGACCCAGGTGCGATCTTGCTCGTTTACGTTGAACATGGCCGCCGGCGGCGGGGGCATGACGGTCGCGCCGCTGCGCTCGGCGGTCAGTATAGCATCTCTCACCCGGTCCGGTGGCACGTTCACATCTATCAGGCTCTGTCCGTCCTCCGGAAAGAACGCGTCGAGCATCACGAACGATGCAATCGCTTTTTCCATCTTTTCGGCGACCCCGGATACCACCATTCCGCCGTAGGAATGGCCGACCAGCACGACGTCCTTGAGTCCCTGCCATTTCATCACGTTGACCACGTCGAGTATTTGCGTGTCGAGATCGATATCCCCCCTGAGCAGGTGCGAGCGTTCGGCAACCCCGGTGAGCGTCGGCGTAAACACTTCATGCCCTCGTGCGGTGAGCCGCTGCGCCACGCGGCGCCAGCACCAGGCGCCGTGCCATGCTCCGTGAACGAGAACAAACGTAACCATGATTTCTCCACGACGTTTCTTTGTGCCGCCGCGCGCGTTGCACGGCTAACGTACAAATGGTTTTCGGAACTAACGCGATGGAGGGAATGAGATTCAAGCTGGCCACTGGGCGGAGGCCAGCAGGCATGGGGCGACCTCAATTTACACTTGTGCGAAGCCACCATCCACAAACAGTTCCGTTCCCGTGATGTAGCTGCTGTCGTCGGAGGCGAGAAACACCACGGCCTTCGCGATCTCATCGGGTGTACCGAACCTGCCGAGTGGAACAGCGTTGGAAATCATCTCCTTGCCTTGCTGGCCAGTTCCTGTGGAAGCCAGTAGGTTACTCAATCCGGGCGTGTCGATGAAGCCTGGGCTTACCGCGTTCACGCGAATGCGGCGCTCCTTCAAATCCGTTGTCCATGTGCGCGCGAACGAACGCACGGCGGCTTTTGTGGCGCTATAAACACCATTCGCCGACAGCCCTTTACTGGCAACGATGGACGCGTTCAGTATGATAGAGGCACCATCCGGCATCAGCGGAAGCGCCTTCTGCACCGTGAAAACGACGCCTTTCACATTGATGTTATTCTTACGCGGCTGACGCAGAGCCTCGCCGCCAACGCGGCAACGACGGCGCCCACCTCGACGGCTTGGCGGAAATGGCTGCTTGCATGGCTCCGCGCGAATCCGGTCGATCTGCCGGCATTGATCCGGCGCGAAAGCCTTGAGGGAATGTTCGGCACGCCTTACAAGAATCTGCCGGATGACCACGCGAAGGGACTTCGCGCCGTCGAGGTGTTTGAACAACTGCTGCCTCCTTGGATGCAAGGCGCGACGCTTGCGGCCCTGGAGCAAGCGCTTGGGACGCCTGTTGCGCGCTTGGGCTGTTGTAAAAAGGCGCGGGAATTGTCCAGGGCACATTTAGGCACCACGATCTCCGCGAGCACCTCGCTC
>DATBYX010000560.1:0-3793 GCA_036513475.1 Xanthobacteraceae bacterium
GCGCGCAAAGTTATTGAGATGGCGCAAGCCGGCAACATTCGCGCATTGCGCATGTGTCTGGACCGCATCGCGCCGGCGCCAAAATACGAGCCCGGCACTTGCGAGCTTCCGCCGCTCGAGAATCCCGCAGATACGGTGAAAGCGATGGCGAAGATTGCGGAGGCGGTAGCGACCGGCGATCTTGCGCCCTGCGAGGCCATCAGCATGGCCAAGGTGGTCGAGACCTATATTCACGCGCTTCAGGCAAAAGCATTCGATGAGCGCCTGGCCAAGGTGGAAACTCTGGCAGCAAATAACGCCAAGCTGCCTGATTACGGCGAAGGTATTTAGGCACCAACTCAACCCCCGGCTGAAAAATCATTGTAGATTTTCCTGTTGTTTACAATGAGCCCAATTCCGCTCCCGCGATGGTTGCATCCTGCAAGGCCAGATCCAGATCCTGCGTGGCGGTTTGAAACCACCTCTACAAACGTCGTCGCTCCCATCCGCTCGGTCGTCATCGTCCGCGTAATGCGGACGATCCAGTACCACCGAATGTCCCGTTTTGCACCGTTGCGCCTCGATCTGCCGTGGCGGGATTACTGGATGCCCCGCATAAAAGCGGGGCATGACAACCGCGAGGTTGGGATTGACGAAGAGAGAAAGCCTGGCGAAAGAGGTATTTCGACGATTCCGCTCGCCAAAGCATCCGAAAGACGCCGTCTATTTGTAGTGACTGGATTTTGCGAAAAAGATATACCCCGAGAATGTTAAGCCCTTTGATGCGATCTGACCTGCCGCTGCCTGCTCCTGATGTCTCCTGCGGCGGCTTGTCTGCTTGATCAGCACTTGAATATCGGGCTGCCTCCCTTGGCGCCCTCGTTACCGCACGGCGTAGGGGAAGAAGCGTGCAGGGTTTGCTCAAGCTGAGCCGGGCCATCGATTATGTGAACGACCGGTTTGGCGAGGTCGCGAACTGGCTCGTGCTCCTTGCCTGCCTGATCAGCGCGGGGAATGCGGCGAGCCGGTATCTGTTCAGCGCGAGCTCGAATGCCTGGCTCGAGATCCAGTGGTACCTGTTCGCGGGCATGGTGCTGTTCGGCGGCCCCTACACCCTCAAGGTCAACGAGCATGTGCGCGTCGATCTGTTCTTCTCCGCGGTCTCGGAGCGCACCCGCATCTGGATCGACATCATGGGATGCCTCGTCTTTCTGCTCCCGATCTGCGTGATCCTCGTCTATTTCACCTGGCCGTGGTTCGTCGATTCCTGGCGTATCGATGAGACGTCGTCGAATGCCGGCGGCCTAGTGCGTTGGCCGGTCAAGCTGATCCTCCCCGTCGGCTTCGCGCTGATGGCGCTACAAGGCATTTCCGAGCTCATCAAGCGGATCGAGGCGCTCATCCATCACCACCGGCTGCAGTACGAGTACGAAAAGCCGCTGCAATGATTCATTTCATCAGCGAGAACATGGCGCCCCTCATGTTCGGGGGCATGATTCTCTTCATGCTGATCGGCTTTCCGGCCGCATTTTCCCTGGCGGCAACCGGCCTCTTCTTCGGCTTCATCGGGATTGAGCTCGGTCTCATCCGGCCCGACTTTCTCGGCAATTTGACCTACCAGCTGTTCGGGATCGTTTCCAACGACCTCCTGCTCGCCATCCCGTTCTTCACCTTCATGGGCGCGATTCTGGAGCGCTGTGGCCTCGCCGAGGACCTGCTCGATTCCATCGGACAATTGTTCGGGCCGGCGCGCGGGGGCTTGTCCTATGCGGTGATCTTCGTCGGCGCCATCCTGGGCGCCATCACCGGCACCGTCGCGGCTTCCGTCATCGCCATGGGCGTGATCTCGATGACCCCGATGATCAAATACGGCTACTCGACTCGACACACCATGGGGGTGATCGCCGCATCCGGCACGATCACCCAGCTCATCCCGCCCTCCCTGGTTCTGGTCGTGCTTGCGGACCAGCTCGGCCGTTCCGTCGGCGACATGTATGCGGGCGCCATCGGGCCCAGCATCATCCAGGTGGCGCTGTTCTGCATTTGGGTTTTCATCGTCAGCATCATCTGGCCGAAGGACGTGCCCGCGCTGCCGCTCGAGGCGCGCACCCTCCACGGCTGGGCGCTGTGGAAGAAATGCCTGCGCGGCATCATCCCCTCGCTCGGGCTCATCTTTCTGGTGCTCGGGACCATTTTCATGGGGCTGGCGACCCCAACCGAGGCCGGAGCCTTGGGGGTCGTTGGCGCAATCGCCCTCGCCGCGTTCTACGGCACCCTCACGTGGAAGCTGCTTTACCAGGGGATGTCGACCACCATGCGGCTCACCGCCATGGTCGTCTATATCCTGATCGGTGCGCGTACCTTCAGCCTGGTGTTCCAGGGAGTCGGGGGCAAGGTGTGGATCGAGGAGCTGTTGACGTCGCTCCCCGGCGGGCAGGTCGGCTTCCTCGTTTTCGTCAATGCCTTCATCTTCGTGATCGCGTTCTTTCTCGACTTCTTCGAGATCGCGTTCATCATCATTCCCTTGCTGGCGCCTGCGGCTGATCGGCTCGGCATCGACTTGATCTGGTTCGGCGTGCTCATCTGCGCCAACATTCAGACGAGCTTCATGCACCCTCCGTTCGGCTTTGCGCTGTTTTATCTGCGGGGCATTGCGCCCCGCAGCATCAAGACTTCGGAAATCTACTGGGGAGCCATCCCCTGGGTCTTCTTGCAAGTTATTCTGGTTGTGATCGTTATCTTCTGGCCGGGATCGGTGACCTACTGGATCGAGCGCGGCACCGCCCTCGATCCGTCCAAGATCAAGATCGACATTCCGCAGCCCGATTTGCCGCCGCCCCTTGATTTCGGCCCGCCCCCCGGCGGGCGGTGAGCGCCGATGCCATTGCGAGCATTGCGCGAGACGTTAGCGAGCTTCAGGCGCGAGGGCTTTCCCCCTGGATCGCCGCCCGCCTACGTCTTCGCTCTCGCCTGTGTTCCACGCAAAAGGGGCCGGCTACCGGAGCAAATTGCACGGTAGGAGCAGGCCCTGCGGCGATCTGCGAGTGATCCCGCTGCCGGGGCCCCATCGCGCCCCAGTCGATCGTTGGTCGCCAACCGACGCCGGAATCGCTGAAAATGCTCCGCGCTGGGCTGATGTGAGTAAATCCATCGCGCCGTTCGCCTGATGATCTGTCAGGCAATTTTCTGACGCCGTCGCTACCAGCCGAGAAGGCAAGCGTCCGCAAGGATCAGGCCGAGCAGACCAGCACCGGCGACCGGTCCCGGAACGCCAACGGGAAGAGGCTTACCATTCGGCGTTGTTAAGATAGCGCCACCAACATCGCGGTCCTGGGCGACAGTGAAGACCTCTGGCACGCTGAACGGCTGCCCGGGCCCGGTGAGTACGCGATCTCTCCCCCCGGGCCATGTGGAGGGTAGGAGAACTGGATCAAATCTCAGCGTTACGGGTAACGGGGACCTCCCACTCGCCACTCAGCGATCCTTGAGCTGTGACAGATCAGGCACTCAGAAATGCAGCACTCGCCGCCCCTGCCGCGAACCCGGAAATTTTGCCGCTCGATTTCTTGTTGGGCGACGACACGTTCATGGATCGCTGAGTGGTAAGGGAACTGTCCCCGTTACTCGTAACGCTACCCCCCTCCAAATTTTGCACCCCCCTCATCGCCTTTCAACAGCATCCTTGAGCGGGTAGTAAGAGCGTTCGCATAGCATCGCTATTTTCGCTTTTTTCTTTCGCTATTTTTCTCGACTCCGCCAAACGAATTTTTCCAGATTCAGGCGTACCTTTCACTGGTTTCGACTGTTCGCTTTG
>DATBYX010000561.1:0-7080 GCA_036513475.1 Xanthobacteraceae bacterium
TGACCGCGATCATTCTCGGAGTGCTGCTCGGTCACTTCTATCCTCAGATAGGCGAGCAGATGAAGCCGCTGGGCGACGGCTTCATCAAGCTTATCAAGATGCTGATTGCCCCCATCATCTTCTGCACGGTCGTGCACGGCATTGCCAGCATGGAGGACATGAAGAAGGTAGGCCGTGTCGGACTCAAAGCCCTGATCTATTTCGAGGTGGTCACCACGCTTGCATTGATCGTGGGTCTGTTGGTCATCAACATACTGCAGCCCGGCAACGGCATGAATGTCGATGCCCGGGCCATCGATACCAAGTCGATCCAGATCTACACGACCAAAGCGGGCCAGGAAAGCACGGTCGATTTTCTCCTGCACATCATTCCGAGCACCGTGGTCGGAGCATTCGCCGAAGGGGAAATCCTTCAGGTATTGTTCTTCGCGATCCTGTTCGCCTTCGCCCTATTCATGTTGGGTCAGCGCGGCAAGCCTCTCCTCGACCTCATCGATACGGTTTCGCATGCGCTCTTCAACATCGTAGGCATCATAATGAAAGTGGCGCCGCTCGGGGCTTTTGGCGCCATGGCGTTCACCATCGGGAAATACGGCGTCGGCACTCTGGCCTCGCTTGGCAAGCTGATGGTGGTTTTCTACCTGACCTGCCTCATCTTCATCTTTGTCGTGCTTGGCGGGATCGCTTGGCTCGCAGGATTCAGCATCTGGAAATTCATCAAGTACATCAAGGAGGAGCTCTTGATCGTGCTCGGCACCTCCTCATCCGAATCGGTGCTGCCGCGCATGATCAACAAGCTGGAGAACCTGGGCTGCAAGGAGTCGGTGGTCGGGCTGGTGATCCCGACGGGCTATTCCTTCAATCTCGACGGCACCTGCATCTACCTGACCATGGCCGCCATCTTCCTCGCGCAGGCCACCAACACGGAGCTCACGCTCTGGCAACAGCTCGGCATCATTGCGATCCTGCTGCTGACCTCGAAGGGAGCGGCGGGCGTAACCGGGAGCGGCTTCATCGTGCTTGCGGCCACTCTTTCGTCGGTCGGGCATATTCCGGTTGCGAGCATTGCGCTCATTTTGGGAGTGGACCGTTTCATGTCCGAAGCGCGCGCACTCACCAACCTGATCGGAAACGGCGTGGCCACGGTGGTGGTATCGAAATGGGAAGACGCGCTCGACGAGACGCGATTGCACGCGCATCTCGATCACGAAACGGAGCTGGAAGCGGATGCACCGGAACAGGCACTGCCGGCCTAGGCTGCCATACACGGGGCGACTGATGCATGCGTGCCGGCTATGGATTGCTCTCTGCACAGCGGCGGCGCTCGTCTGGTCGGCGCCGACGCGTGCGGGAGAGCCCAATTGGCCCGACCACCTCGCGATCGCCACGGCATCCCCGGGCGGGACCTATGATGTCTACGGCGAAGCCGTAGCCAGGATTCTGAGCCGCAGCCTGAACCTTCCGACCATCCGATTGGCCACCGAAGGCCCCGCCCAGAACATCGAGATGCTCGAAGCCGGGGAGGCCAAGCTCGGCTTTGTGACCATGGGAATCGCGCTCCAGGCCTGGAACGGCACCGGTGCATGGACCGGCAAAAAGCCAGCGCGCTCCTTGCGCGCCATCTTTCCCATGTACGATACGCCCTTCCACTTGCTCGTGCTGCAAGACTCCGGGATCCGCGCGGTCACGGAGATTGCCGGCAAGCGCGTCGGTGTCGGGCCGCGCGGCGGGACCTCGGCCGCCTACTTCCCGGAATTCTTCAAAACATTGAGAATTGACCCTACGCTTGTTTTCGGAGAATGGGAGGACTTGGCAGCGCAGATGCAGCGACGCGAGATTGATGTGCTCGCGGTGGCGGCGGGCGTTCCGTTTCCTTCCTTCGCCGAGCTCGAAGCGAGGGAGAAGGTCCGTTACGTGGCATTCGCTCCGAGTGAGATCGCCGCACTGCGCCTCGCCATGCCGGAACTCACTTCCACGCGCATTCCCGCGGGAACGTATCCGTCGCTGCTGCGGGACCAGCAAACGGTCGGCCTCTTCAATTTCGCCGTGGCGCACGCCTCCCTCCCCGACGATCTCGTCTATAATGTGGTCAAAGCCGTTTTCGACAACCACGCGGAACTGATGGAAGCACACGCCGCGGCAGCATCCACCATTGCCGCCAATGTCGATCGCAACTCCTTTCTACCTCTCCATCCCGGAGCCATTCGCTATTATTGGCAGATCGGAAGGGCGGGTCAGACGGATTAGGGCCGACTACGGCAACGAAACAGATCGAGCGGGAGGCTCATTCGAAGAAAAGCGGTCCCGCTTTAGTCGCGGGCATAGCCGATGAGCGGTTTCTTCTTTCGGCCGAGCAGGATCAGAATCGCCGCAATAACGGCGAGCACCAGCCAGACCGGCTGATCGAGAACGTAGCGCTTGAAGACGCCTTGCCAGAACCACGGCCCGACGAGCCGCTCGACCACCGGCTGGAGCGCCGACAATGAACTCTGATGGATATTAGCCCAGGTCGCACCCGTGGTGCTGACCGAGAGGGTCTGGTCGGCGACCCATTTTGTCCCGTCATAAACCAGGAATATGAATGCCAGGGCGAGCAGCAGGAGCCCCAGAAATCGAAAAACAAACCTGATCATTGCAAAGGCCGTTTTAGGTTTGCAGACAGCAGCGGTGCATCGATTACGCTCATCGCGCCGCAGGTTCAATTGGCCAGAGTTGAAGCTTTGTCGCACGAGTCCCCAGGGGCGCGCATTCGCGCTTGTCGGCTGGCTGGGGGACCCAGGTTCGCCTTTGCGGCTCCCTTGAGCGGCCTGTACCCATTCCGCTACCGTGAGCATGCAAAAGCCTGCGAGTGGGTTCCAAGGGGTTTCGATGGGTTCCAGAGGCAACGACGCGCGGGTGACTTTCACCGATCAGGAAGCGCTGCTGTTTCACAGCCAAGGCCGGCCCGGCAAGCTCGAAGTGGTGCCGACAAAGCCGATGGCCACCCAGCGCGACCTCTCCCTTGCGTATTCGCCAGGCGTTGCCGTCCCGGTGCTTGCGATTGCCGAGGACGAGAGCCGCGCCTTCGACTACACCACCAAAGGCAATTTTGTCGCGGTCATCACCAATGGCACTGCCATCCTTGGCCTTGGCAATCGCGGGGCATTGGCGGCGAAACCCGTGATGGAGGGCAAGGCGGTTCTGTTCAAGCGCTTTGCCGATATCGACTCCATCGATCTCGAAGTCTCCTCCGAGGATCCTGATGAGATCGTGGATTGCATCAAGCTGCTGGGCAAGAGCTGGGGCGGCATCAATCTGGAGGACATCCGCGCGCCCGAGTGCTTTGTGATCGAGCAGCGGCTGCGGGAGTTGCTCGACATCCCGGTGTTCCATGACGATCAGCATGGTACCGCCATCATCGCGGCTGCCGGGCTGATCAATGCCCTTCACCTCACAGGGCGCGACATCAAGAGCACCAAGCTCGTGTGCAACGGGGCGGGCGCCGCCGGCATCGCCTGCCTGGAATTGCTCAAGTCAATCGGTTTTACGCCGGGCAACATCATCCTGTGCGATACCAAAGGCGTGATCTATGAGGGGCGCATGGAGGGGATGAACCAATGGAAGTCGGCGCACGCCACGAAAACTTCGGCACGAACGCTGGCACAAGCCCTGGCCGGTGCCGATGTGTTCTTCGGGCTTTCGGTCAAGGGCGCCATGAGCAAGGAGATGGTGAAGTCCATGGCGGAAAAGCCAATCATCTTCGCCATGGCCAATCCCGATCCGGAAATCAGCGTTGAGGAGGTCGCCGAGGTGCGCAACGACGCCATCATGGCGACCGGCCGATCCGATTATCCGAACCAAATAAACAATGTGCTCGGCTTTCCCTATATCTTTCGTGGCGCCCTGGACGTGCGCGCCACCGCCATCAACATGGAGATGAAAATCGCGGCGGCGCGCGCGCTTGCGGAGCTTGCCCGCGAGCACGTACCCGACGAGGTTGCCGCAGCCTATGGCACGCGGCCCAAATACGGTCGGGACTACATTATCCCAGTGCCGTTCGATCCACGTCTGATCTCGTTTATTCCACCCGCCATCGCCAAGGCTGCAATGGATACCGGTGTCGCGCGTCGGCCGATTGTCGACATGGACGCCTACCGCGCACAGTTGCGCTCGCGCCGCGATCCGATCGCCGGGTTCTTGCAGCGGGTCTATGACCGGCTGCGCCGACGTCCCCAGCGCGTGGTCTTCGCCGAGGGCGAGGAGGAGCAGGTGATCCGCGCGGCCATGAGCTTCGTGGTCCAGGGGTTGGGCACAGCACTCCTCGTGGGACGCGAGGAACGGGTACGCGAGACCGCGCACAATCTCGGCATCGAGCTCGGAAGGGGGATCGAGATCATCAATGCCCGACTGTCGAAGCGCAACGCGGCCTATGCGGCCTATCTCTATGAGCGGCTTCAGCGGCGCGGCTTTCTGCAACGCGACTGCCAGCGGCTGGTTAACCAGGACCGCAATCACTTTGCGTCCTGCATGGTAGCGCTCGGGGATGCCGACGCCATGGTGACGGGGGTCACGCGCAATTTCTCGGGCGCCCTGTCCGACATCAGCCGCTGCATCGATGCCAAGCCGGGTCACCGCGTGATCGGCATTTCGCTCGTGCTCACGCGCGGGGGCATGGTGCTGGTCGCCGATACCGCGGTCACCGAGATGCCCAACGTAGAGGCCTTGGCGGATATCTCGGTCGAGGCGGCGGGGGTAGCACGCAGGTTTGGCTACGAGCCGCGGCTTGCGCTGCTTTCGTTCTCCACCTTCGGCAATCCGCCCGGGGAGCGCGTCGCGCTGGTTCAAGGCGCGGTGCACGTCCTCGACCAACGACGGGTCGATTTCGAATACGACGGCGACATGGCCGCCGACGTGGCTCTCAATATGGAGCTACGCGAACCTTATCCATTCTGCCGGCTGTCCGGGCCGGCCAACGTGCTGATCATGCCTACCTTTCATTCCGCCTCGATCTCGACCAAGCTGCTGCAAGCGATCGGCGGTGCGACTGTGATAGGTCCGATCCTCGTGGGGCTGGACCGCCCCGTGCAGATTGTACCGCTCTCGGCGAATGACGCCGAACTCGTCAATATGGCGGCACTGGCGGCCTTCAATGCGAGCGGGTGAGACATAGCCATGACCAGCATGCTCAAGCCAAACAAGCTCAAAGGGGTGATCGCCGCGATCGCCACTGCGGTCGGCCCGGACGGCGCACCCGATTGCGGCCGTTCCACCGCGCTTGCTCGCTTCCTGCTCGCGAACGGCTGCGATGGGCTCAACGTGCTTGGAACGACGGGGGAGGCAACGTCCTTCTCGCTGGATCAGCGCAAGAGCGTGATGTCGGCTTATGCCGCCGGCGGGCTCCCGATGGAGCGGCTCATGGTGGGCACTGGTGCCGCCGCTTTGGCCGACGCCGTCGCATTGACCCGTCACGCGGCCGCGCTTGGGTTTGCGGGAGCACTTCTGCTGCCCCCATTTTACTATAAAGGGGTGCCGGATGACGGGCTGGTGGCGTACGTCCAAGCCATCGCACAGGCGACGGCGGCCACACCAATTCCGCTCTATCTCTACAACTTTCCGGCCCAGTCGGGGCTAAAGTGGCACTTCGGCCTGATCCAACGGCTCCTCGCAACGCTTGGAGAGCGAATAGTCGGACTCAAGGATTCCTCGGGAGATATGGCATACGCGCGCCAAGTCGCCGACATTTCCGCAGATTTTGCTGTATTTCCTTCCACGGAAGCGGTGCTGATGGACGCGCGCTCCGGTCCTTTCGCGGGGTGCATATCTGCAACCGCGAATCTCAACGCTGACCTCTGCGCGCGGGCATGGCGCAACGGCGATCCGGATGCGCTCAAGCTTGCGGTGGCGATCCGTAGCTTATTCGACGGCAAGCAGCTGGTACCCGGTGTAAAGGCTCTGCTGGCGCATATTCACCGCGATCAGGCCTGGGCGCAGGTGCAAGCGCCCCTTTGCGCCTATTCGGACGCGGAACGAACTGCGCTCGCGGCTCTCTACGACAAGCTGCGCGCACCCGCCGGCACCTACGCCAGGGCCATTGCTTGAGGCGCGGGGAGCTGTCGTTGACGCTCATGACAGCGAACACTATAAGCCCTCGCGCGATGAGAGCGAGACGCCTGCTACCCATTGCATTGATCTTAAGAGCCGGCACGCTCCGCATGCCGTGACGGAAGAAGAGCTAAGCGCATGGCCAACACCAGTTCCGCCCGCAAGGCAACGCGCACGATCGCGCGCCGCACCGAGATCAATAAGGCGCGCCGCTCCCGCATGCGCAGCTTTGTGCGAAGCGTCGAGGAAGCGATTTCGGCGGGAGACCGTAGCAAGGCGCTGGCGGCGCTCAGAGAAGCCGAGCCGGTGATTATGCGCTCGGCACAGAAAAACATCGTTCATCGCAACGCGGCCAGCCGCAAAATATCGCGTCTTACTCACCGCATCGCCAAGCTCGGGAGCTAGGCGCACTTCAAACCGTTGGCCGGCTCTATGAAAAGCCGGTTCGCATTTGCCGGACGGGCTTATCCGCGGCGCCGACGTTGCAGCTTCGCGACAGTTTGCTGAGTATTGCTGAACGGCCACATCTTTGCAGCCAAGATAGCTTAGAGCGCGAGGGTTACCCTCCATTTCCGCACAAGGAAACGACTGTTTACAGAATGGTTTACAGGGAAAGCACGCGGAAGGAGTTGGATAACCGCAGGTTCCCGGGCGCCGCTGAAACCCTGCACAGCCTTGGCTGCTACCACCGCTTGGGCGGTCTGGCCGTCGATGGCAAAAGAAAATTACGCCACAAAGTCAACCACTTGCGCCGGGACTGCCGGGATCGCAACATCTGTGCGCGTGAATTTCAGCACGACTCAAAGTAGTTTGCGCCTTGCATGGCATTGCAGGGGTCTTGCGTCGTGCTATTTTCAAATTGCCGCTGGGACACCGGCGGCCTTCAGTAAACGGTTCGTAATCGACCTCCTTCCCGGACAGGGGCAAAGTAATCGCCTGTCGCTCTCCGGCTTTTTTCGTCCTGTTCACGGGACTTGGCGAGTACGAGCTTGCGTTTAG
>DATBYX010000562.1:0-3607 GCA_036513475.1 Xanthobacteraceae bacterium
GCGCACTATTGCGCAATCCGGGGGAGCTCATCCGGGCTACTGCCGACGATGTGCTGCGCGCCACCAGGGTTTCCGGTGGTAAAGCTCGCATGCTAAGGCTGACCGGGCATCAGGCAGCGGGGGAACTGCATCCATGGCCAAGTTGCAGCTTTCGTTCGCGTGCGGGCTCTACGACCGCATGCAGGCGCTCTATACCGGCGAGGTCCGGCCGGACGGCATCGAGCTCAATTTCATTGCAATCGATCAGCCGCGGCCCATTTTCGACCGCATGTCGGGTGGCGAGGAGTTCGATGTTGCGGAATATTCCAGCTCGGAATTCGTCCAGCGTTTCGCCAATAAGCAATGCCCGTTCGTCGCGCTTCCGGTTTTTCCGTCGCGCGCGTTCCGCCATGGCTTCATTGCGATTCACCGCAAGGCCGGCATCACCAAACCCAAGGACCTCGAAGGCAAGCGGGTAGGAGTGCCGCTCCTGACCATGACGGCGGCGATCTACATCAACGGGCTCCTGGCGCACGAATACGGCGTCGACCTCGGCAAGATACACTGGGTGCAGGGTGCGATGAACACTGGGGGCGCCCACGGCAGCCCCACGGTGCTGCCGCTGCTCAAGGCTGTATCGGTCGAGCAGAACCGCTCCAACAAGTCCATGAGCGATCTGATCGAGGAGCGTGCGGTCGATGCGACGTTGGGAACGAGCCTGCCGGAAGCAGTGCGCACCAACCCCGATGTCGTGCGCTTGTTTCCAAATTATGTCGAGCTGGAGAAGGAATACTACCGGCGCACCAGGATCTATCCCATCATGCATCTGGTCGCGATCCGCAAGCAGGTCTACGAGCGCTACCCGTTTGTCGCGACCAGCCTCTACAAAGCTTTCTGCGAGTCCAAGAAGATCGCGCTGGAGAAGATGTTCAACCTGCGTGCACTGCGCTACATGACGCCGTTTCTGATGCGCGATGTCGACGAGATCTACGAAGTCTTCGACGGAGATCCGTGGCCCTACGGCGTGGAGGCAAACCGGCCGACGCTTGAAGCGTTCGTCACTTATCTGCAGGATCAATCCTTGATTGCGTCGCCCGTGCCGGTGGATGATCTCTTCGTCCCGACGTATTAGAGGAGAAGCATGGCCACCGTAGATACGCTCATTCGGGATCTCGTCATCGCCAACCGCATCCTGGCGCGCGAGGACGTGGTGGATGCGTATGGCCATGTGAGCGTGCGCAACCCTGACAATGCCCGCCACTTTTTTCTGTCGCGCTCGATCGCCCCGGAGCTGGTCGAGCCCCCCGATATCGTCGAGCTCGACCTCGACGGGCAGCCCGTGCGCGAGGAGAAACGCGCGCTCTATCTGGAGCGGTTCATCCATGCCGCCATCCTGGAGGCGCGCCCCGAGATCAATGCGGTCGTGCATGCGCACGCGGAGGACATCCTGCCGTTCGGCATCGCGCAGGCGACCCCGCTGCGTCCGGTCATTCATTCCGGCAGCTTCATCGGGGCGAACGTCCCCGTGTGGGACATCGCGGACAGGTTCGGCGATACCAATCTCCTGGTTACCAACATGGAGCAGGGGCGCGACCTCGCCAAATGTCTCGGCGGGAACAATGTCGCGCTGATGCGGGGCCACGGCTTCGCCTCGGCCGGGCGCTCCCTGATCGAGGTGGTGCGCATGTCGGTCTATCTGCCGCGCAACGCGCGCGCGCTGCTGCGCGCAAAGCAGTTGGGCGGCGAGATCAAGTATCTCGCGCCGGGCGAGATCAATGCCCGCAATCGCGGCTACAGCCCCTACTCGACGGAAACATGGCGGGCGTGGGAATACTGGGCAAACAAGGCCGGCTGCAGCCACATGCTGAGCAAGCCCGCAGCCCCGCACGCGCACGAACATAATAAGAAGTAATTGGATTGGTCGCAACGACGAGGGAGAAGGCTTCCATGTCTGCGGAAGTGCTTGAAAGCTATCTCTCGGGGCGCTGGCAGCGCGGCGAGGGTGTCGAGACGCGGCTCTACGATCCGGTGAGGGGCGACGAGCTCGCGACGGTATCGGCCAAAAGGCTCGATCTTGCCGGCGCGCTCGCTTATGCCCGCCGCAGTGGG
Source organism: Xanthobacteraceae bacterium (assembly GCA_036513475.1). GTDB lineage: Bacteria > Pseudomonadota > Alphaproteobacteria > Rhizobiales > Xanthobacteraceae > VAZQ01. The sequence continues at coordinate 2,089 of DATBYX010000562.1, forward strand.
CAGGGCAGCTTGCGCGGCATGAGCTATGGACAGCGCGCGAAGCTCCTCGGCGCCGTGGCCGATGTGCTCGTTGCGCACCGCGCGCGCTACGAGGAGATCGCGATCGCGAATTCCGGAAACACCAAGAACGATGCGGCGATCGACATCGACGGCGGCACCGGAACGCTGAAATATTATGCCCGGCTCGGCTCAAGTCTGGGCGACGCTCGCATGCTGCTGGACGAAAAGCCGGTACGGCTCGCCAAAGCGGAGAACTACCAGGCGGTTCATGTGCTGCTGCCGCGGCGCGGTGTCGCCGTCCATATCAACGCATTCAATTTCCCGAGCTGGGGCCTGTGGGAGAAGGCTGCCGTGGCGCTCCTCGCGGGTGTTCCCGTGTTTGCCAAGCCCGCATCGGCAACCGCGCTCCTGACGCATGCCATGGTGAAAGACGTGATCGAGGCCAGGGTGCTGCCGGAAGGCGCACTGAGCCTCCTCTGCGGCTCGGCCGGCGATCTCCTCTCGGTGCTCGCCTCGGAGGATGTGGTTGCCTTTACCGGCTCCGCCGATACCGCGGCACGCGTGCGCGGCGATCCCAACGTGATCGCGAGGAACGTGCCGGTGAACATCGAGGCCGACAGCATCAATGCGGCCGTGCTGGCGCCGGGTGCTGCAGCGGGAAGCGCTGCCTATGATGCGTTCCTGCGCGAAGTGGTGCGCGAGATGACGGTCAAGGCGGGGCAGAAATGCACCGCCATCCGCCGCATCTTCGTGCCCAGCGAGCAAGCCGATGCCGTGACGGATGCGCTTGCGGACAAGCTCAACGCGATCAAGGTGGGCGATCCGCGGGACGCCGAGACGCGCATGGGCCCCCTGGTCACGCGCTCGCAGCAGAAGGCTGCGCTCGAGGGAGTGCAGCGGCTGGTGGCGGAGGCCTCGATTGTTTGCGGCGGTAATGCGCCGCAGCTTCCCGGCATCGACGCGCAGAAATCGGCATTCATTGCTCCCACGCTCATGCGGGCGAAGGACGGAGCGACGGCAAAGGCGGTTCACGAGGTCGAAATATTCGGCCCGGCAGCGACCGTCGTGCCTTACCGCGACCTGGACGATGCCTGTGCCCTGGTCGCGCGGGGAGGGGGCTCGCTGGTGGCTTCCGTCTACGGGGAGGACAAGGACTTCCTGCTGCGCATCCTCGCCGAGCTCGGTCCCGGCCATGGCCGGATCCTCGCCGTCGATTCCGCCATTGCGACCGTTCACACCGGGCATGGCATTGTCATGCCACAGTGCAATCACGGCGGCCCCGGACGCGCCGGCGCGGGCGAAGAGCTCGGCGGCGCCTACGGTCTGCGCTTCTATCACCAGAGGCTGGCGGTGCAGGGTTCGAGCGATCTTCTGGCCGGCGTGCAGGCGCAAGCGGCGAGCCTGCACTGAGCTGAGACGCGACTGCCTCGAAAGAGTTCGGAAAGCGTCATGCTGCCCTTATGGGTCAGGCTCCGCTAGCATCGCTACAATAACTGCACGGAGTTGCGGAAGGTGGACC
>DATBYX010000563.1:0-4596 GCA_036513475.1 Xanthobacteraceae bacterium
CGGTCGCCAACGCCCTGCTGCTATGGATCGAGCATCAGTTGCATCGGCGGGTGTAGTGGTGATGCCATGTTTCACGCTGCGTTTCCCGGACGAGTGCAATTCGCGCTGCTCGTCCGGCACACGGATGGTCAAGAAGGTTCCAGGCTGTCCTGTTTGGCGCTCCGTCCCATGTCGAGCAGCTGCCGAATACGCCTGCCCAGGGCGTCCGACATGATCGGCTTCTGGATGAGATGAACGCCTGGATCGAGCCGGCCATGATGGACGATAGCATTACGGGCGTACCCGGTCATGAACAGAACTTTCAGATCGGGACGCAGCCGTTGCGCCTTTTCCGCTAACTCGCGACCATTCATCCCGGGCAGGACCACATCGGTGAGCAACAGATCAATTCGGACGCACTTACCCTCGATATGGGCAAGTGCGCCGGCCGCATCGGGCGCGGATAGGACCCGGTATTTCAGCTCGCGTAATGTGTCGGTCAGATATGAGCGCACGTCCTCATCGTCTTCCACAACCACTATGGTCTCGCCCAGCTCGCCCCGCACATCTTCAAGGGGTGGCAGCGGTTCCGATTCCTCAGCGGCGAGCTTGGTCGCGCGCGGAAGATATATTTTGACAGTCGTGCCGTGATCGGGTTCGCTGTAAATGCGTACATGCCCGCGCGATTGTTTTACGAAGCCATAGACCTGGCTTAGACCCAGGCCGGTGCCTTCCCCCACGCCCTTGGTTGTGAAGAACGGCTCGAACGCTTTCGCCTGTACGTCCGGGCTCATCCCCTTTCCCGTGTCGCTTACCGCAATCAGAGCATATTGGCCCGGCTCGAGCTCGGGAAATGCTCGGCAATAACCCTCGTCCAGAAACGTGTTCCCAGCTTCGATCGTCAGCTTGCCTCCATCCGGCATGGCGTCGCGTGCGTTCAAAGCCAGATTTAGCAGACATGTCTCGAGATGGTCCGGGTCCACTTCGACGCGCCAAACACCGGCCCCGGTGACGGATTCAAGTTCGATGGTCTCGCCGAGGGAGCGCTGCAGGAACTCCGCGGCGCCGACAATGAACTTGTTCAAGTCCACATTCCTGGGATTGAGCGGTTGACGGCGCGAGAATGCCAGCAATCGCTGGGTCAACGTCGTTGCACGTTGCGCTCCCCGCATTGCGTTGCCGAGCAGCCGGTTCAGCCGACCGGCGACGGAATCCCGCAAGGTCGCGGTCGTGCGCTGAGCGATCTCCAGGTTACCGATCACGATCGTGAGCAAATTGTTGAAATCGTGTGCAACTCCTCCGGTCAGCTGACCGACAGCTTCCATCTTCTGCGATTGTGCCAATTGCTCCTGAGTTTGTTGCAACGCAATCTGTACCTCGCGTCGCTCGGTAATGTCGCGCGTGATCTTGGCGAATCCGATGAACGCTCCGGTCTCGTCATAGATGGCGTCGAGGACGACGCTTGCCCAGAAACGCGTCCCGTCTTTTCGCACGCGCCAGCCCTCGGCCTCGTACCTGCCTTCGTATCGTGCGGCTCTCAGCGCGCGTTGCGGTACGCCGGCATCGCGCTCCTCCTCCGTGTAGAATTGCGAGTAGTGCCGGCCGATGATTTCGTTTGCCTTGTAGCCCTTTATACGCTCCGCTCCGGCGTTCCAGCTGGAAATGATGCCGTCGGGATCGAGCCGAAATAGCGCGTAATCCGTCACGCCGTTGATGAAAAGACGGAAGAGCCGTTCTCTCTCCTGAAGCTTTTGCGCCGCCTCCTTTTCCCGGGTGATATTCCGCCCAATCACGTAAATTCGCTGTCTATCAGTCGAGAGAGTCCAGTTCAGCCAGCGCCACGACCCATCCTTGTGGCGGAATCGATTCTCCATCCGAACCGTCGTCTCTCCCTTTACCAGCCGGGCGCGTTGCGCAATGGCAACCGCGGCATCGTCGGGATGGCGCAGCTCGGTGACGTGCATCCTTTCGATTTCCTCGGCGCTCCAGCCGAGCAGCCGGCTCCATGCAGGATTGACGCTGGTGAAGTGCCCCTCGAAGCTCGACACCGCCAGCAGATCATCCGACAATTCCCAGATGCGATCATGCTCGATTGTGCGTTGCCTGACCTCGCGCTCCAGCCTGTCGGTATCCTCCCGAAGCTTCTGCTCAGTGTCGACCCGATCGGTCGTTTCCATTGCCGTCGCGAGCACCCCGCCGATGCCGTGGGCGGCGCGTTCATCGGGAATGGGACTGTAGCTGATGGTAAAGCGGGCATTTTCCCAATGGTCCCCGTGGCGCCGTATCCTCCAAAGGTGATCCCGTTTGAAAAAGCCTGCGTGCTCGCCTCTCAGGATGGCCTCGTTGAGGGGACCCAGGTCGCCATAGATCTCGGGCCAAACATCCCGGAGCGGGCTGCCCAGGCCGCCAGGATGCTTATCGCCGAGAATGGGCGCGTACGCATCGTTATAGATCATGATGAGGTCGGGCCCCCAGCGGATGGCCATGGGGAACGCCGACGCGAGTATCAGCTCGACGCAGGTCTTCAGAGTTGGCGGCCAGGTTTCAGGGCTGCCGATGGATGTCGCGGACCAGTCCTTCTCCCGGATGAGACGGCCCATTCCTCCAGGTGCGCAGATGTACGGTTCACCGGTGGAGCTTTTTGCGGCATCCGCCGAGCCAAGCTCATCCATTCTCGTCGTCAGGCCTTTGGACGTCACCAAATCTTTCGATGAAACGTAGAACTGAGCTTGCGGCAGGATCTCGTTAATTCCTGCGCGGGCAAAAAAGTTCCGGCCCGATTCGATACCTGTTGGGCAGCCTCTCCTCATAACCGGTTCGTGTATTGGTTGTGCCGATGCGCCTGGTCGGCGGCCCCGGCTCGATTTTTTCGCCGATCTGTAGGGTTCCCGACGGACCGACCCTTGATCGGCGGACCAAAAAATGGTTCGAATACCGCAGCACGGGGCCGCGTGGACCGATGTCCGCGGTGCGCGGGGCTTCGACATCAAACCCCTGACGACCGAAGCTGCTTTGTGACAAAGCATGCTCCGCGCTGCCGCCGCCCGCGGGCTACGCTGCTGGCCGCAGGGCAGGCCCGGTCTGAGTTCGTGATGTGAGTGATAGTGCCATGCCGAATTCACTCGATGTTGCTGTCCAGCGAAAGCGGATCGAAGAGTTACAACGACACGGCCAAAGCACGCTGGAAGCTGAAGCGCAGCTGCGGGCCATGTTGGAGGCGGTAACCTGGCGCTGCCAGGCAGACACCATACCGCACTTCAAGAAGCGCACTACCGATCAGCGATCCTGCGAAACGTAGATACGTTTCCAAGAAAAGCGAGCCGTACTCGGGCAGAGCCGCGCCCGTCCAAGGCTCGTGCGGCAGTCGTGCTCGGACTCGCCCCCTCGCCACTCCCCCGGCTCTGGACGGGTGATTTTTGATCGAAATTAGGCCCTAGATTCACCCTATTGCGCGACATAGTCCGCAGGCAGGGGTGGGGAAGGCGAGCATAGCGACAGCGCCGCCAGGGGGGTCCTGATGCGCAGCAGATTTGTCCCGGCGGTGGCGATGGCCTCCGCTCTCGTTGCTTTCGCAGGGGTGGGCTCGGTGCTTGCCTGGCGAACCAATGGGTGGAACTTGCCCACCGCCCAAAAGCTTCGGGTTGCAACTGCGCCCTTGAACGACGGTGGGAAAAAGTTCTTTGCCGCCCTGAAAGAGGAAATGGCGGCGCAGCGCACCGCGATCCAGCTCTCGTTGGTGGAGACTGCGGATCTTGGAGCGAGCGCCCAGGCACTGCGGGAGCAGAAGGTCGATGCGGCGGTGATCCGCAGTGACGACCCTGCCGCGGCGGAAGGGCGAACCCTGTTCGTTCTGAGAAATCTCTACGTGGGGCTGCTGGTTCCCGCTACTGCCACGATCGATAGCGTCTCCAAACTGAAAGGAAAAAAGATCGGCGTTCTGGTGAAGGAAACTGGCGTCGATCCCATGGCCAAAGTCGTTCTTGATTATTACGGGATCGAGGAAAAGCATGTAGCCGGGCTCGCCCTCCAGGACCTTCCTGCGGCTCTGCAGCGCAAGCAGGTGTCGGCGGTGATGGTCGTCGGCTCGACCGGCGCCGGTCCGATCGTTGACGCCATCGAAGTGTTTCGGAGGGTGACGAAGAAGCCGCCGAATTTCGTCGACATCTCCGAAGCGAAAGCGATGGCCGAGCGCTTTGCCATCTATGACGAGGCCGAGATCAGCGTGGGTGCCTTCGGCGGCTCCCCTGCGGTGCCATCCGACAAGGTTCAGACGATATCCGCCAATGTGCTGCTGGTCTCCCAGCCGTCGCTTGCGAACCATGTCGCGGGGGATTTGACCCGGGTGCTGCTCGCAACCAAGGCCAAGGTCGCAACCACGCTGCCCGAAGCGGGGCAGCTTTCCGCTCCTTCGACCGACAATGACGAGCTTCTGCCGGTTCATCCCGGAACGGTCGCATTTCTCAATGGGACGCAAACGAGCACGTTCGACGATCCGACCAACGTGATCCTGCTGATCTCCATGCTGATCGGATTGCTCGGATCGGTGGCCGCCTGGGTCAGGGCGCTGCGAAAGAAGACGAAAAATCAGGAGATCAAACGCCAGATGCGGCGGCTGCC
>DATBYX010000564.1:0-7661 GCA_036513475.1 Xanthobacteraceae bacterium
ATGTGTACGTGTGGGAATCGCTTGCCATTCTCGAGTACCTGGCTGACAAATTTCCCACTGCAAGACTATGGCCATATGAGCCCGCCGCGCGCGCCAGAGCTCGCGCTATTGCTGCCGAAATGCATGCCGGTTTTGGCCCGCTGCGACGACATTTGCCCATGAACATGCGCCGCCCGGTGCGCCGCCGCGAACCCACTCCCGAAGCGCTTTCGAATGTCCGCCGCATCGAGGCGATCTGGAGCGATTGTCGCAGCCAGTTCGCCGGCAAGGGCATGTTCCTGTTCGGCGACTTCGGGGCCGCCGATGCCATGTATGGTCCGGTCGTGTCACGCTTCCGCACCTATGACATTGCCGTAAGCACGATATGCCGCGCCTATATGGACGCGGTCATGGCTTTGCCCGCCTGGGGCGAATGGCACGCGGGCGCACTTGCCGAGACCGGGGTGCTGGCGGAAGACGAGGTGGATTGGCCGATCGTCCTCCGCGCATGAAGGCAGGCAAGTGCCCCCTGTGTCAAAAAATATCACACCAGAGGGTTGATTCCGGCGCCGAGACGAAAGAAATACTCCTGTCCCGCAAGTACCGCATGCGCTCTGGTGCCGGTGGGAAGGCTATTTCCAAGTTCTCGACGATTGTCGCTTACTGCCTGGAGCTGTCATCATGCGATGTCGCGCTATCGCCCTGTATTCGGCTGTGCTTTCAATTCTCGCCGCGCTCTGCATCGCAGGACATGCGGAGGAGCCCAAAAACAATGTCAAAGGACTGTTTCTGCTGACAGACTATCCCGCGGTCACACTGCGTCCGGGAACGACGTCGTCGATCAATCTGAGGCTTCAGAACCTCGATCTTCCGCCGGAGCGGCTTGCGCTTTCGGTCTCCGGGGCGCCTTCGGGGTGGACGACAAGCCTGATCGGCGGCGGTCAGCCGGTTGCGGCGGCAATGCCTGGGACCAACGGCAGCGTGTCGCTCGAGCTGCGCGTCGAGGTCCCAAAGGATGCTCCGATAGGAACCACCAACCTCACCGTCAATGCGCAAGGCCCCACCACGAACGTCTCGCTACCGGTAGCAGTAACGCTCGCGACGGATCTGCCGGCGAAGCTTACGCTTAATCCTCAGTTGCCCGAATTGCGAGGGACATCGAAATCGAATTTCGAGTTTCAGTTGGGCATCAAGAACGAAAGCGGCAAGAAGATCACGGTCAGCCTCTCCGCGCAGGCGCCACAGAATTTCGATGCCACCTTTACCGAGCAGTACGGCAGCCAGGAGCTGAATGCTCTTCCGCTTGATGCGGGTCAATCGAAGGACGTGAAGCTCAAGGTACGGCCGCCAAACACGGTGGCGGCCGGCAAATACAAGGTGTCCGCAAAAGTTTCTGCCGAGGACGCATCGGCGACCACCGACCTGGTGCTGGACATCACGGGTCAACCAAAGATCGACATCACCGGGCGCGATGGCCGGCTCAATGCGAGCGCGTCGGCCGGCACCGAGACTTCCGTACCAGTGGTTCTCACCAATTCCGGTACTGCTGCCGCCGAGCAGATTGAATTGTCCGGGTCGGCGCCGAGCGGCTGGAAAATCAACTTTGAGCCCAAGGCCATCGATCGTATTGCGCCGAACGAGAGCAAGGACGCGCAGGCACTGATCACGCCGCCTGCGAAGGCAATCGCAGGAGATTACGTGACCACGGTTCGCGCCGCGGCGCGCGGTGAATCGGCCTCGCAAACCTTCCGTGTCGCGGTCGTAACCTCAACTCTCTGGGGTATTGTGGGAATCGCCCTGATCGGGATTGCGCTTCTGGTTCTGGTTGGCGCAGTGGCATGGTTCGGCCGGCGATGAACGACATCGTCATAGAAGCGAAAAACCTCACCAAGCGCTACAGGGGGATAGCCGTCGTCAAGGCGATCTCGTTCTCCGTGGCGCGCGGCGAGATTTTCGGGCTGCTTGGTCCGAACGGCGCCGGCAAGACGACGACCATTCTGATGATGCTGGGCCTGACCGAGATCTCGGATGGGACGGTGCGAGTGCTCGATCATAATCCGGTGCGCGAGCCGCTCGCCGTGAAGCGACGCGTTGGATATCTCCCCGATCAAGTCGGCTTTTACGACAATCTGAGTGCCAGCGATAATCTCCGTTATATTGCCCGACTGATCGGGCTGGATCGTGCCGAGCGGGAAGAGAAAATCGCCAGCTCACTTGCGCATGTCGGGCTCGCGGATGTGGCCGACAACCGCGTGGGAACATTCTCCCGGGGCATGCGCCAGCGCCTTGGGTTGGCCGAGATCCTGATGAAAGATGCCGAGGTCGCGATACTGGACGAACCCACCTCCGGCCTTGATCCGCAGGTCACCGTCGAGCTGCTCGACATCATTCGCGACCTCAAGCATCGCGGGGTGAGCGTGCTCTTGTCGTCGCATCTGCTGGAGCGCGTACAGAGTGTTTGCGATCGCGTCGCCCTGTTCAACGAGGGCAAGATCGCACTTCTCGGCACAGTACCTGAGCTCGGACGCCAGGTCCTGGGCGGCGGGTTTCGGGTCGAAGTCGAGGCGGAAGGGCAGGGGCTCGCCGAGCATCTGGCGCGGGTTCCGGGAGTGCGCAAGGTCGAGAGCGCGGGCCCAAGCCGGTGGCTACTCCTGGCGGAGCAAGATGTCCGGCCTGAAGCAGCCGCCGCCGTCGTTGCGGCTGGCGGACGGCTGCTGCGCCTCGCAGTTGCGGAGCCCAGTCTCGAAGCCATTTACCGGCAGTATTTCCATGAGCACCCGCACGAAGGAGAGCGCCATGCGGCGTGAAGGTTCGGCTTTGAACGGGGTCGGCGTAGTCACGCTCAAGGAGTTGGACGATAATCTCACCAGCGTGCGGATGCGCGTGCTTGAAGTGCTGATCGTTCTGTTTGCTATTGTGGCCGTCTATCTTGCGATTCAACAGGTGAGGGAGACGACCGCCGAAGATCCTTTTCTCCTGCTTCGGCTGTTCACTAGGGCCAGGGAAGGCATTCCGATTACGTTCGTCGCCTTTCTAAGCATTCTTGTTCCAGTGATGGCGATCGGGCTCGGTTTCGATGCCGTCAACAGTGAATACAACCAGCGGACGCTCTCGCGAATCCTCGCGCAGCCGATCTACCGCGACGCACTGCTGTTCGGAAAATTCATTGCCGGCCTGCTTACGATAACCTTCAGCCTGGTGGCGCTGTGGCTGCTCGTCATCGGCTTTGGGCTATATCTGCTCGGCGTGCCGCCCAGCCTGGAGGAGACGGCACGTGCTTTCATCTTCCTATTGGTGACGATTGCCTATGCCGGGGTATGGCTGGCGCTTGCGCTGCTGTTCTCCATCGTATTTCGCTCGCCTGCAACGGCTGCTCTCGTCACATTCGGGCTGTGGCTGCTGCTCACGTTCCTGTGGCCATCGGTGCTTGCGCAGATGCTGGCCGCAATCATTGCCCCCCCGGATCCAGGCTATACCGCGCTTGGCCTTCCCACCCCGGAAACGACGGAGTGGGGGCAGATACTTTCCCGCCTGTCGCCCAGCACGCTCTTTGGCGAGATCGCTTTTGTGCTGCTCAATCCGGATGATGTGAGTGCGCGTTCCTTGGGTGCGATCTATCTCGTCCAGTTGCAGGGTGCTGCGCGGGGAGCGTTGCCGCTCGGCCAGAGCTTGATCATCGCCTGGCCGGACATGGTGGGATTGGTAGCGGGCACGATCGTGCTTTTCACGATCGGCTACATGGTATTTCAGCGGCAGGAGGTGCGAGCTTAGCCCGTGTTCCGGCTCTGCGCTGGAGCGTGGGCAAAATCGCTCTCAGCAGGAGCAGGCGTACACAGCATCAATGGTGATCCCCGTTCGAAGCCGGGGACAGGTTTTGCCAAAGCGGAAAGCCGAACGCGTGGGCAGCGCAGACAAGTTTACGCAGTCTGCGCAAGCTTGACTGCGGCGCGCGCGAGATCCCCGGTCGCGGCCGGGGACAGGTTTTGCATGCGCGGAATGTTTGCAGGGCGCGCCTTTGCCCACCCTACGAAGATCAACCAGCGATCTTCTTCCAGCCCTCCCGGGCCAGAGCGGTGACGGCGTCCACACGTTTTGTCACGACATCCCAATTCACCATTTGCTTGCCGTCCGAGCTACCGGTGGTGTCTCCAATGTAGGCGACACCAACCGTGATGGCGCATCCTAGGATGATCCCCAAGATCAGTCGCATCTCGCGCTTCTCCCGCACGCTTCCCTGCATCCACGAGTAGGCTTGGAACGCGGCGCGATTGTGTTTGCAGGGTTGGGACCAGCCGGGAGGCTCAGTTCAGGGCACACGCGCAGAAAGGCCACCGCCTAGACCTTTTGCCGCATCCGGTGTCGCATGCCCGCCATGACCTCCGTGAAGCCCACCTTTTACTCAAACATCTTCGCACAAACATATGAAAATAAAGAAAAATAATTCATCCCTTCACCCGGCGACTATTCCCTGACAAAAATAAGGAAATTTTGCGACGGCGAGCGGTTTTGCGGTATATTGGTGGCGATCGGTGGGGTAACTGCTCTGCAACGGAGCAGGTTCGTCTCGTTCGTGTCCCAGGAGAACCGCGTTGAAAGAAGAACATAAGTTTCGGCTTGGCCAATCAGTCTACTTCGCGTCCCGCCCCGTCGGCCACATGATCCGCAATAGCACCTACGAGGTCGTAAGACTCCTGCCTAGCGACGGCAGCGACTATCAATATCGAATCAAAAATCGCAGCGAAGCGTTTGAGCGGGTGGTCAGGGAAAGCCAGCTCGAATACACGCAATAGCCGGCATCAGAGCAGAGGAGGCAGGGGGTAAGTTCCCGGCCTCCCTGCCGTTCATAGCTGCACCGCTGAATTCCCAAAGCGCACTTGACCGTGTCGCGCTCTGTGCGGCCGTAGACGCATGCCCAACATTGGCACACAAAAGGTCGCCAAATCGCGACAATCTGATTGTTAACGCTATGGGCGCATGTGGGGCGGGAGTGCGCAGCCCTCCCATCCTCCTCTGGTGCGTGCGCAAGCGGCGTGTGTAGCTGATGTTCGAGTTCGCGAAGAAACTCACTGGCATCGATCTGAGCGGCGCGGTTGCGTTGCCGCCGTGGATGCTTGCAGTGATGCTTGGAGTGCTGGCCGTGGGTTTGGCCTTTGTCGCCATGCGCGGCATGCGCAGCGTCTCGATCATTTTTATCCTCGTTGTCTGCGTGATTGCGGGCACTGCAGTCTGGGTGCTCGATCGTCTCGCCGCCCGCGATCTTGCTGGGGAACGACGTGCACTCGATGAGCGCGCCTTTGCATTAAAGCTGCAGGCACTTATGCCCGGATCGGCACTGGCTTGTGTCGAGGCCATTGCTCCGGTGATTCAGGACGCCTGCGAGAAGGCATTGTTCGCCGGCCCGGAAACAGCCGCCGCCGCTGTGGCCTATGTTACTGCGCAGCTTGAGCTCTTGAGCGACGCCAGAAAGCATATGCAAGCCAGCGGGTTGGGCTATTCGGACAACATCATGGCAGTTCGTACGGCAATCGAGCGCGATCAGTTCGGCATAGTGGCACACGTCTTTGCCACCCGCCGAGCTTGCCGGCCGGACCAATGTGACCTCTTCGTGTTGCTACAGGATAACGGCCGGGTGCGGGCCAATCTGGAGGAGCGTCCTTTTGAGGCCTACGTCGCTCTGCACTCGCCGGAGTGGGCGGCTCACAGCAATCGATCCGGGGCCGGCGTGGCGGGGTTGGGTTCCCCGGCGGGCACCGCAATGGGGGCAGTCAGGCCGGGGGCCAAGCTGTTCTTGCCATCCTCTTCCTCCATCCCGTCCGTCAGCATCATGACGCCTGAAAGCGCGGCAAGCCAACAGCCGAACGAAACTACCGCCTCTGCCGAGACACCCGGCCGCCCACGCAAGCCGCAAGAGCGCGCCCCGCAACCGCGGCAGTCGCCGGCCGTGGATAGCCAGGGACAGCCACACTCCGGCCCATTGCAGCTTGCGCCTCCAGCGCAGTAAATCTGTCGCGCATCTGTGGCGGCAGTCCGCGTTGCGGTGACGCTGCCCCTTTTTCCAGCGGCATTCGTGGCTCTCAATCTCATCAAGCTTTGTGTCGGCTGTGATTCGGTCCAGGAGCTGGAGCTTTGGATTGAAAAACGTCTCAAGGACCGGCTCAAGCGGGGCCTGTCGCGCGAGCACATGCACCGCACTCGCATGGTACCCAAGCGGACGGATGAGCTGCGCGATGGCGGCTCGCTTTATTGGGTGATCCGAGGAGAGGTTCTCTGCCGGCAGCGGCTCATAGATGTCCGTCCTTTCGTGGATAAGGGCGGGATCCGCCGGTGCTACCTGGTGCTCCAGCCCAAGCTTGTGCTGGTCGAGCCCAGGCTGTGGCGCGCGTTTCAGGGATGGCGGTATCTGCCGAGCGAGGATTGTCCGCGCGACCTCGATCGTGTTGCGCCGGGGGCCAAGCACATGCCGGAGGCGCTCCGTCGCGAGTTACGGGATCTCGGGCTGTTGTGACTGAACGCCTACTCGCCGCACCGCGTGGCCAATGTGCTAGATGGAGAGCGTGTCACCAGACACTCGATTGACGCGGGAGCCAGCAATGCCTCGAACTCGATTGACAATCGTACTCGCTGCGGCTGCCCTCAGCGGATTCGCCGCGGGTCCGACGAGTGCGCAGGACGTGGTGAAGATCGGCATGTCTTTCTCGATGACCGGAGCGGGCTTCAATGCTGCCGGAAGGCAGGCATCTGCCGGAGCACGGCTCTATATGCAGCAGCACGGGGATATGGTCGCGGGCAAAAAGCTGGAGCTGATTCTCCGCGATGATGCCGGGGTTGCGGATAACGCGCGCCGCATCGTCCAGGAGATGATCGTCAACGACAAGGTCAACATTCTCGCTGGCGGGATCACGCCGACCGTCCTCGGCTATGGGCAGTTCGCCACTCAGGCAAAGATCGCGACGGTTGTGATGATTTCGGGCGCATCGGTAACCACGACGGTCTCGCCGTATTACGTTCGCACCAGCTTCATCCTCTCGCAATCGTCCTGGATCATGGGGGAGTGGGCGGCAAAGAACGGCAGCAAGCGGGTCGTCACGCTCGTCAACGAGTGGGCGCCGGGCACCGAGGCGGAAACAGCATTCAAGCAGCGCTTCACCGAGCTCGGTGGGCAAATCATCGAATCGATCCGCATTCCGCTGGCGAATCCCGATTTTGCCCCGTTTCTGCAGCGCGTTCGCGATCTCAACCCGGATACGGCGTTCCTGTATTTTCCCGGGACCCAGGCGGGTATTTTCGCCAAGCAGTTTGCCGAGCGCGGGCTTGCGGCCTCGGGCATCAAGATCATCGGCCCGGGAGACCTCACAGACGATGACGTCCTCAACACGATGGGTGACCAGATGCTCGGCATAGTCACCTCGCACGATTACTCGGCAGCACACGATTCACCTCTGAACAAAAAGTACGTGGAGGAGTTCAAAAAGGCGAACGGTTTTCGTCCGGACTTTGTGTCTGTCGGGGGCTACGACGGGATGCACCTGATTTATGAAACGCTCAAAAAGACCGGCGGCAAAACTGATGGGGACACTCTGATTGCGGCAATGAAAGGCATGAAGTGGGAAAGCCCCCGCGGCATGATGGCGATCGACCCGGAGACCCGCGACATTATCCAGGACATATACATCAGCAAAGTC
>DATBYX010000565.1:0-4960 GCA_036513475.1 Xanthobacteraceae bacterium
CTCCGTGGGTGTTGGCACCACTTTGGCCTGGCAGGCATATGGTGATGCAGCCCGAGCGATGATAGCTAACTCATCGCCGCAGCTTGGCTGGTTGGCGCCGCAAACCGCACCTGTTGTGCCGATCGCCCCCGCGCCGGCAGGTGCTGCTTCATCCGATGTGCAACAGCTTGCGTTCGGTCTGGCAGCGGTACGCCAGAGTGTCGACCAGCTCACAGCCCAACTCGAGGCCGGTCAGCGGCAGATGGGGGGCGATATCGCCAAGCTACAGGCGGACGAGCAGGAAATTCTGCACAAACTCTTGGCCACTCCGCCGCGGCCGACCGCAGCCCCGGCGCACAAACCGGCGTCGGTGACACCGCCGCCCTCACCGTCGGCGCAGGCGCGCTGACGTCCTAAAAGGTATCAGCGCTAGTCATGCGTGGCGGCCACCCTGACGACCAGCGTCTTGTCCGGACTTGGCACAATTGCTGGCCGTGCGTCGCCCCTACGCTTCCTTTCTCAACGACAAAGCTGGCTCAGCGCGCCCCGGCGCTGGCGAGGATCAGCTTGTCGGAGGGGGCAAGATCCCAGCGCGGCTCGATCCCCAGCAAGGGAGCGATGCGGCTGATGACAGCGCCGCCGACCGGCACCGCGTTCCAGCCGGAGGTGGTGAAACCGTGCGTCTCCGGCAGCGCCTGCGGCTCATCGAGCATGATCAGGAGCGTATAGCGCGGCTGATCCGCCGGAACGACGGCGGTGAAGCTGGTGAGCACCTTGGTCTTGGAGTAGCGCCCGCCGACCACCTTGTCCGAGGTGCCGGTCTTTCCTCCGACGTAATAGCCCTTCACATCGGCGCGGGTGGCCGTGCCTTTCTCCACGTTGAGCCGCATGAGATAGCGCATCTTCTCGCTGGTCTCCGGCTTGATCACGCGGGTCGCAAGCGTCATCGCTTCCGCTTCGCTGCGCTTGAGGAACGTCGGCGGAATGAGATTGCCGCCGTTCATCAGCGCACCGATCGCCATCATCGCCTGCAACGGGGCCACCGAGAGCCCGTGACCGAAGGCGATAGTCACGGTGTTGAGCTCCACCCAGTGCCTGGGCACGAGCGGCTCGGCGCTTTCCGGGAGCTCGGTGCGCAACCGATCGAGCTGGCCCATCTTCTTGAGAAAGCGTTTGTGGTACTCGACCCCTAGGCTCACCGCCATGCGGGCGGTGCCGATGTTCGACGAATAGGTGAAGATCTCGGGCACGGTGAGCACGCGACTTTGCGCGTGGAAGTCGTGAATCGTGAACTTGCCGTACTGCAGCGGAAACCGCGCGTCGAACGCGGATTTCAACGTGACCTTGCCGGAGTCGAGCGCCATCGCAAGGGTGAGCGCCTTGAAGGTCGAGCCCATCTCGTAGACGCCCGTGGTCAGCCGGTTGATGCGGGTGGGATCAAGCGCCTCGCGCGGATTATTCGGGTCGTAATCCGGAACCGAGACCATGGAGATGATCTCGCCGGTGCGCACGTCGGTCACCAGCCCGGCCGCAGCCACGGCCTTGAATTTCTGCCGGGCGGCAATGAGCTCATCGCGCAGCGCATGCTGCACGCGCAGATCAATGGCGAGCTCGATCGGCTTTTGCAGGTGCTCCGCCGCAAGCCCCGCCATGTGCAGATCGGCAAGGCCGCGCCCATCCAGCCATTTCTCAATGCCGGCAATTCCCTGATTGTCGATATTGACGTGGCCGATCACGTGGGAGAGCTCGGCGCCATTCGGATAGATCCGCTTGTTCTCCGGGAGAAAGCCAATGCCGGGAATGCCCAGCCGATGAATCTGCTCGCGCTGCTTGGACGTGATCTCCCGGCGCAGCCACACGAACCGTCGCTTGGACGCGAGCCGCTCCCGCAGCTCGGCTGCATCCATGTCCGTCACCACCGCGGTGAGGAGCTCGGACGCCTCATCGACATCGATGATCCGATGCGGCTCCCCGAACAGCGAGGGGGTGCGCACATCCATCGCCAGCACCTCGCCGTTGCGATCGAGTATGTCGGGGCGCGCGGTGGCGACGGCATCCTGGAAGCTCAGTCGCCTTGCCCCGTGCGAGTCGGAGGCGGTCGCGAACAGGATGAGACGAGCGGCGATGACGGAGTATCCCAACGCGAAGATGAGAATGGTGAGACCGAGGCGCGCACGCATCTTGGTGGTGCGGTCCACCTGCTTCCCATACAATAGCTCGCGCACGAACCGGCGCCGCCATGGTTCCGCAGGGCGTGCTGTCGCGGACGCAACCGGCACCTCCATCATCACCTCCTGCCCGGCCCTACGCTGCCGGTGACCGAGCGATCGAGAACCTCGGGGTGGGCGATCACGGTCCCGATCGGATCAGATTCTTCGACCGGCACGAGATCGGGCGGGCGTTGCGGCAGGTTGTCCAGGCGATCGTATTGCTGCGCTTGCGTGGGGCGCAAAGAAAGGTGCCGCCGCGCGAGCTCCTCGATCCGGCTCGGACTATCGAGCTTCGACCATTGGGCGCGCAGCGCCGCAACGGCGTTCTGCTCCTGCCTGATATCCATCCGCAGCCTGGCCAGCCGTTGCGACTGCCGCGTGGACTCAAATTTGATCTTGTAGACATCCGCAGCTGCAAGGACGAGCGCCGCGACGAGGCAAATACTGAGAAGACGCATCATCGCGTCCGCTCCATCAATTCGGAAAGCGAGGGGAGGCCCGCAACGAGCGACCCAAGATCATCCATGGCCGGCGCAGCAGCGGTGCGCTCGGCGGCACGAAGCTTTGCCGAACGCGCGCGCGGATTGGCCCTCACCTCCGCCTCATCCGGAGTGAGCGGGCGCTTGAACAGGAGCGTGAAGCTCGGCGGCGGCTCTCGCATCTGCGGCAAATGCCGCGACGCGCGGGGCCGCCCGCTCCGCCGCGCGAGAAACGATTTGACGATGCGGTCTTCCAGCGAATGGAAAGCAACAACCACCAGCCTGGCGCCCGGCCGCAGGATCCGCTCTGCCGCGGCGAGTCCAGCGGCGAGTTCCGCGAGCTCATCGTTGACCAGTATGCGCAAGGCCTGAAACGTCCGGGTGGCGGGATGGATTGCGCCCGCACGCGCGTGCACGACGCCGGCAACGATATCGGCGAGCGCGCGGGTCGTGCGTATGGGCGCGCTGCGGCGCGCACGCACGATGGCGCGAGCGACAGCGCGCGCGTGATGCTCCTCTCCGAGGATTGCGAGGATTCGTGCGAGATCCCGCTCCGCCACGGAAGCAATGAGCTCGGCCGCGGTCGGCCCATCGTCCCCCATGCGCATGTCGAGGGGCCCATCCTGACGGAAGGCAAATCCGCGGGCGGCCTCGTCGAGCTGCATCGAGGAGACGCCGAGGTCGAATACTACGCCATCCACCTTCGCATGTCCGGCGCTCTGCGCGACAGCTTCCAGGCGCGAGAATCTGCTTTGCGTGAGAACGAAGCGCCCACCGGCGGTGCGGGCGAGCGCGGCTCCGCTCGCGACAGCATGGGGATCACGATCGATCGCTATGACGGACGCGCGGGCTGCGGCGAGGATCTCGCGGCTGTAACTGCCGGCTCCAAAGGTCGCATCGATGTAGACCCCGCCATCGCGGACGTTCAGATAGCTCGTCGCCGTGCGGCCGAGCACGGGAATGTGACGAGCCGGTCCGCCAGCGACAGCAAGCTTGCTGTCGCTGCCCGTCATCACTCCCGTGCTCCGTGCGGGTCTTCCGCCGTTACCCGGGTGCCGAGCTGCCTCTTGAGCGCACGGACCTTCTCGGTGGCCTCCGCGAGTTCCGCGCGAAAGCGTCCCGGCTCCCAGATCTGAAATTTGTGGCCAACTCCGACGAAGCTGGCTTCGTCCTTGATGCCGGCATGGTTCTTCAGCGGCTCGGTGAGAAGCACCCTGCCTTCGGCATCGACCTTGAGGACTTCGCTGGTGCCGAACAGGGCAAGGGAGAACTGCTCCCGCTCGTCGGAATAGGCGGAGAACCCCGCCATCAGCCTCTCGATCTCCCGCAAGAGCGCATTCCCGCCTGCATCGAGGGCGGGACGATCGAGCGCGGGATAGCAGTAGAGGCCCTCGAAACCGTCGCGGGCGAGGACCGCACGAAAAGGAGCTGGAATCGATACCCGGCCCTTGGCATCGATGCGCAAGCTGAAGTGGGAGACAAACCGGTCCATCGCCCCCCTGATTCGTCTCCGCCCTTCTCGGTTGCGGTCTCCTCCCCAGAAGGACGGTCATGCTTGCGACAAAGGGTGCCGCAATCGGCGCATGGCCCGGGTTGGCCGCGTGTGGGACAAGATGGGATATCATGGGACGCCATGGGGGTCAACGAAGCGCGCTATTAGGGGGCGGAAACTTAAAGGAACGGTTGAAAATACCTGAAGACCTCCGCAAAGCGCTGGAGCTGTTGGCTCCCGCGCATGCCTGCGGGGATCCTAAAGTCGGGAACGCAGGGTTCGCTCACACGTTGTAAGAAAAGGTACTTGCTTCCCGTTGAACCCCTGATTGGGAGGTCCAAATGCTCAAAACTCTGATGATCTCGGCGGCCCTCAGCGGATTGCTGGCTTCCGGCGCATTGGCGCAAAGCAACCCGCCGGCAGGTTCACTCGACGCCAAGAGCCATGCGGCCGAGACCAAAAGCCCGAAGTTCATTCAGGCTCAAGGTACGGACAAGTGGGCGTTCTCAAAGTTCAAGGGCACCGATGTGCTCGGCCCCGACAACGCCAAGGTCGGCAGCGTAACTGACTTGCTGTTTGACAAGAGCGGCAAGATAGACGGACTGATCGTCGGGGTGGGCGGGTTCCTTGGCATCGGCGAGAAGAACGTTGCGATTGATATGAGCGCTTTTGACGTGGTGCCGTATGGTACGGCCGCCCCAAGTACGGGCGGCAGTGCCAACAACGCCACGCCTTCCGAGAGCGACCCGACCCATGTGAATCTGAAGGTGTCGTGGACCAAGGACGAGCTCAAGGCGGCT
>DATBYX010000566.1:0-3463 GCA_036513475.1 Xanthobacteraceae bacterium
CCAATCCGTGCTTCGCCATCAACGCGGGATAATGCACGCGGAAATCATCGCGAATGATCTCGAACGGCACGTCCGCATAGGTGCCGCGATCGAGCAGATATTCCATGTGACGCCGGCCGGATCGGTCGAACGGTTGAAACAGCGAGTCGGCGCTCCCGTCGAACTCGAGCACGTTCACGCCGAGGCGCTCGCAGAGCGACGCATTGAAGGCGGGCGTCGCCTTGACCCAGCGGCCGTTCACGTGGAGATCGGTGTAGGAGTGCCAGCGGAAGACATCGGTGCCGAGCATCTCGTGCAAGCGCGGCGATGTCATGTGATTGCGCACATCGGCGTAGCCGACCCGCGCCGGCACGCCCGCCGCGCGCGCTGCCGCCGCGAGCACCGCCGCCTTGCTGACGCAGTAGCCGCGGCCGGCCGCCAGGACTTCGCTGGCGCGATAAGTCGAAGGTAACGACATATCCACGTACGGGTCGTAGAGGACGCTTTCACGCACCGCGCGATAGAGCGCAATCACCTGCGCGGTTTCGTCCTTCGCCCCAGCGACCGCCTTGCGGGCGAAGTCCCGAACATTGGGAGCGTCGCTGTCGATGAACCGTGACGGCGCGAGATATGAGTTCTCTGGTGTCATGTAAATTCAAAGTCTCAGAGCATTTTTGATTTACGCAGTGCCAATAATAACACCGTCATGCCCGGCCTTGGGCCGGGCATCCACGTCTTTGCGGAAAGCCAAGGCGTGGATGGCCGGGACAAGCCCGGCCATGACGACCGACGCGAGTGCAAGCACCGAGTGTCAACACCGACAAAAGTGCTCTACTTCGCCTTCAGCCGCGGGATGATCTCGCGCGCGATCGTCTCGATCTGCTCGGGCTGATAGCGGTACGGGACAAAGATAAGCTTCTGCGTTCCGACCGCAATGTGCGCCTTGAGCTGCTCGACGCACTCGTCCACGGTTCCCATGATGGCGCTGTCCTTGCTCGATTCGCTCCAGGAGGCAAAATCCCATTCTTTCGTGAGCCACTCCATCATCTGCGCTTCGACCGCTCCCCGCGACTGGCCGATACAGATCGGCAGCTGCGAGGCATTGAGGAGCTCGCTCGGATCCTTGCCCGCTTCCTTGGCGAAATCGCAGATCTTCCCCCACGATTTTGCGAAGCTCTCGGGCCGGTAGAAGTAGGTAAGCCAGCCGTCGCCGGCGGTAGCCGCGCGCTTGAGCACGCGATCGACGTAGCCGCCGATCAGGATAGGGATCGGTTTCTGCACCGGCTTCGGATACATCACCCCCGCCGGAATATCGTGATGGGGAAACTTGCCGCTTACCGTGTGCTCGGTCCAGAACCGCTTCAGGATGTCGAGGTTCTCGTCCATGATCTTGCCGCGCTGCTCGAACGGCACGCCGATGGCGTTGAACTCGCGCCGGTACCAGCCCGACGCCATGCCCATGAGCAGCCGGCCGTCGGAGAGAAGGTCCATGCACGCAAGCTGCTTGGCGAGGATGACGGGATTGCGCATCGGCAGCACCAGGATGCCGGTGCCGAGCTTGATCCTGCTGGTGCGCGCGGCGATGGCGGTCAGCAGCGTCAAAGACTCGATGATGGGAAAATTCGGATCGACGCCGAGCAGGATGTGATCCCAGACCCAGAGCGAATCGAAGCCCAGCTGCTCCATCCTGATGCCGTAGTCGACCAGCGCCTTGATATCCGGCATTTGCGGATAGGCGGTGAAATTTGGCACAGCAATGCCGAACGTCCCGGCTAAGGCGGCCATTACAGACACTCCTCTTGTTATGCGGTGTAGAGCTGCTGCGGATCGAACTCGCGCACAACCTTGAGCTCCTGATCCGTCGGCGGCTCGGTCACGCCGAGATGCTCGGAAAACTGCAGGGAAAATCCGGTATTCTCCTGGAGCTGCTCGCGGCTCACTCCGGGATTGAGCGAGATCACCTGCATGCGCTTGTTGTCCTGATCAAACCCGAACACGGCGAGATCGGTGACCACTCGAAACATGCCCCCGGCCAAAAGCCCGCTGGCGCGCCGGCTCTCGCCGCCCTCCAAGAACCCCGGGCTGGTGATGAAATCGACGCGCTCCACAAAACGGCGCTTCTCGTGCTTCATGGCCACGATCATCTGCGCGAGGCTCGCGATGTCATTGCCGCCGCCGGTACCGGGAAGCCGCGTCTTCGGGTGAGCGGGATCACCGATGAAGGAGCTGTTGAGGTTGCCGTACTGATCGATCTGCGCGCCGCCCATGAATCCGACATCGACATAGCCGCGCTGGAGGAGCAGCAGCACTTCCGCGCTGCCCAGCACCATGTTGGCGCGCTTGGTGCAGCGTTGATCGTTGGTCGAGGGCGGAAGCTTTCCCGGCTCGATGAAGGCGCCGATGACGCCGCCCTCGAACAGGATGGTGAGCCCCGGGCAGCGCAGACGCTGCGCAAGCGTTGCCGCGAGCAGCGGGATGCCTACGCCGGCGAACACCGTCTGCCCATCGCTGAGCTGGCGCGCGCTCAGGATGGTTAACAGCTCCGCCGCGGTATGCTCGTGAGCCCTACTAAGCATCGTAGATGCTCTGCCCGGCGCGCGCCGCTTCGAGCAGCTCGTCCATCCCGATCAAGGCGAGGAAGTCGCTCCACGATTTCGGGCCGTAGACGAACTTGTCGAGGTAGTGCTGCATTCCCGTGACCGGCTCCTTGTTCACCAGTCCCACATAGTACTCCATGTGTCGAATCATCGGCTCGTTGATCCCATAGCACTCGTGCGGAGCGCATCCGAACGGGAGCTCGACCACGGCGTCCACGGCGAAGAAGGGAATTTTGGTCTGATCGGGTGCGCGACGGATCTGGTCGTTCGAGACGATGCGTTCCGTCGTCAGGATCACCTTGTTGGCGGCGATGGCAAGATCGACGTCCATGAACTGGAGCCCATCGATTTGCGCGTTGCCGTAGGCATCGCAGCGCTGGACGTGAATGAGCGCAACATCCGGATTGAGCGCGGGAACGAGCAGGATCTTCTCGCCGGTAAAGGGGCAGTCGATCTCGACCGGCTCCGGCCGCTGCCTGCGCACGTCCGAGCCCAGCATGGAGCGGATCGGCAGGAAGGGAACTCCCATGGCGCCGGCGCGGAAGCGCATGCCCATCGCCATGTGGCTCCATTCGTCGAACTTGGCTTTTCCTGTTTCCACATGGTGGCGCATCACCTTCGACACGCCCCAGAGGATTCCCTGGCTGAACCAGCTCGTCACGATGCGATCGCACGCGCCTGAAGCAAGCAGCAGGTCGCCGTCGCTGGAGACGATACTGCGCGAGCATGTGAGCCCTTTGCGGCCGGCGCGAATGAGCGCCCAGATCATGCCCATCGGCGTGCGCGACATGGTGCTCCCGCCGATCCCGACCGAATCGCCGTCGCGCACAAACGACGCGGCTTCCTCCAGCGATACGACCTTGTCGCGCAGGCTGCGGTCCCGGCGC
>DATBYX010000567.1:0-2783 GCA_036513475.1 Xanthobacteraceae bacterium
CCGGCGGCTATTTCCGCGCCGCCTTGACCGGGTCTTTCACATTCTCCACGGTCGCGAACTCGATATTCCAGAGCTCGCCGTTCACCCTTTCCACCCGGCGCAGATAGATGTTGCTGATGACATCGCGCGTTTCCGGGTCGATGGACATTGGGCCGCGCGGGCTTTCCCACGACATGCCTTTCACCGCGCCGATGAAGCTGTCGCCGTCGGTCTTGCCGCCGGTTTTTCGGATGGCTTCATAGATGAGATGCATGCCGTCATAACCCGACACGCCGAAAAAATTTGCCCGCATGCCGTTGTTCGCCCGCTTCACCCCCTCGACGAACGCCTTGTTCTTCTCGGAGGGATGCGCCGCCGAATAGAAGTATGCGGTCTCGATGCCCAGCGCGACGTCGCCCATGCTGTTGAGGAGGTCGTCGTCGGTGATGTCCCCCGCCCCGAACAGACGGATCCCCGATTTGTCGAGCCCGCGCTCAACGAATTGCCGCATCATGGTCGCCGCCTGGCCGGCCGGAATGAAGACGAAAACTCCATCCGGGGAAGCATCGCGCACGCGCTGCAGGAAGGGCGCGAAATCCGGATTGAGCAAAGGCACCCGCAACGACAGAGGGACCTCGCCGCCCGCGCCGGTGAAGGTTTGCTTGAAATAGGTTTCGGAATCATGGCCCGGCGCAAAGTCGGAAACCAACGTGACCACTTTCTTGAGGGCATGTTTGGCCGCCCAATCGGCCATGATCACGACCGGTGCCGCCTGGGGAAAGCTCGAACGTACGATATAGGGCGAGCGCTCCGTCAGCATCCCGGTCGCAGCCGCCATGACCACCATGGGCGTCCTGGTTTCGGTTGCAAGCGGGGCAACGGCGAGTGTGATCGGCGTGAGCCCGAAACCGGCAAGAATATTCACCTTGTCGCCGGTCAGAAGCTCCTGGGCAATGCGCTTGCTGTTGTCGGCAACGCCGGCGTCGTCGCGCAGGATGACCTCTATTTTCCTGCCATCAACGGTCGCGCCGTTCTGTTGCATATAAAATCGGGCGCCCGCTTCGACCTGCTTGCCCGTCGTAGTAAACGGTCCCGTCATCGGAAGAATGAGACCGACCTTGATGGTCTCTTCGGCCAGTGCGTTCGCCGAGACCAATGCAATAGATGTGATAGCGGTGAGTACCCACCACATTGGTTTTGTCCTCCCATCCATTCGGTATCCGCGTCGCTAGCTCCACAGCCTCTTGGACGCGATCGCCGCACCCTCGGCAAGTGCCCGCAGCTTCGCCCACATGATGCTGCGGTGGACACGACCGGCAAGTGGGCTCTGGGAAAAACCGCAATCGGTGCCGGCCATCAAGCTGTCGCGGCCGACACAGTCGGCAAATCGCATGAGCCGCTCGGCCACGAGCTCCGGGTGCTCGACGATGTTGGTTGAATGCGCGATCAGGCCCGGCATCAGCACCTTGCCCGGCGGCAGCCGCACCTCTTTCCATATCCGCCATTCGTGCTCGTGCCGCGGGTTTGCCGCCTCGAAGCTCAAGGCGCCGGTCTTCACCTCGAGCACGAGGTCGACAATGTCCTTGAGCGGCACATCGAACATGTGAGGTCCGTTCCAGCTGCCCCAGCAGATGTGATAACGCGTCCGCTCGGGCGGCAGACCCTCGAGCGCGTGGTTCAAGGCTGCGATGCGCAGCGCCGCCCATTCCCGGTATTGGGCGAGCGTCATTGGCGGCACCATTTTCTCGTACATGAAGGGGATGAATGCGTCGTCGACCTGAAGGTCGAGCCCGGCATCAATGATCGCGCGGTACTCGGTGCGCAGCGCCTCGGCCAGCGCGAACAGGAAACTTTCCTCGTCGCGGTAATGCTCGTTGCGGGCGTTCGGGAGTGCGCTGGCCGGTGCCACCACGGGAAGGAATCCGGTTACGTCCTTCGTTCGCGCCAGCCCGGCCTTGAGATTGGCGATGTCGCGATGCAGCTCTGCATGCCCAGTATAGACGAGGGGTGCTGTCACGACCGGACGGCCAGCGCTGCGCGAGACTGCAAGAACGCGCGCGTCGTATTCGGCGTAGAACTCAGGGAAGGCCTCGCGGTCGCGGCCACTGATCACCGCGATCATTGGGTCCTTTGCCTCGGCTTTCGTGAATGGATGCCATTCGATGCCCTTGAGCCGCCGGTGCACGTAGAAGGCCCACGTGCCCGATTTGCCATATTCTCCGTCGCTCACGGCATCGATACCGGCATCGGCCTGCAGCCGCACGGCCTCGATCACCGAGTCGGTCAGGCATGCCTCGAATGCCCCTTTGTCATAAGGCTTGCCTGCCTGCGCTTTCTGCAGATAGGGAATCATCGCGGGCGGGCGCACCATGCTGCCCACATGGCTCACGACGAAGCGTCGGTCCCCTCTCAGCATCCCGTGCTCAAAGTTGCCCTCGCGAAAACAGGCGTTAGAGTCACAACATTCGCTTCATCTGGCGCGCCAGGCGGAGTGAAATAGCCATGTGACAATTTCATCCACGAACAATGCCAGCCTTGATGTCATTCTCACCGAGATACTGTGTCGCTCTCACCAGTATCTTGCAACACACTTGGGCCTTCTCCCTGGCATTTCTTTGTACTAGTCGGGTCATCACCCGCGGTGACCACTGCGCTCGCGTTAGGTCTGCTCGGCACTCCCAAACCTCCCGCAATCCGTTCCGCGCGGGGCACGTATTTCGGGGCTTCCTGATTCACGCATTTGCTACGGCCTGCCAACTTGCTCGCCCCCCTGTACGGATCAGACCGATATGCTCGGCCTTCGA
>DATBYX010000568.1:0-9270 GCA_036513475.1 Xanthobacteraceae bacterium
TATGGCGTGACCGAGACCGCGCCGGCGCTGGCGCTGAATACGCCGATGTTCAACAAGTTCGGCACCGTCGGCCGCATCCTCCCTGGAATGGAGGCGAAGCTGGAGAAAGTGGAGGGGGTCGAGGAGGGCGGCCGGCTTTATGTGCGCGGACCCAACGTGATGCTCGGCTATCTCAAGGCGGATGCTCCTGGCGTGCTCCAGCCCCCGCCCGAGGGCTGGCACGACACCGGCGATATCGTCACGATCGACGGGGAGGGATTCGTAACCATCAAGGGACGTGCGCGCCGCTTTGCCAAGATCGGCGGCGAGATGATCTCGCTCGCCGCGGTCGAGGCGCTCGCGGCGGACCTGTGGCCCGACGCTCTGTCCGCGGTGGTCGCCCAGCCGGATGCGCGCAAGGGCGAGCGCCTCGTTCTGGTAACCCAGCAAAAGGGAGCAACTCGCGCTCAGTTCCAGAGCTTTGCCAAATCAAAGCACAGTTCCGAGCTGATGATTCCGTCCGAGGTGTGGGTGCTCGAGAAGCTACCCCTGCTAGGCTCCGGCAAGGTCGATATCGTGGCAGTTGAAAAGCTGGTTGCGGAGCGCACTGCGCAGGCAGCAGAGCCGCGCAGCCGCGCAGTCGGCTGATTCCGTCATTGCCCAAAGTAAGATTGATGAAAGTCTTTCGCCGGGAGTTTTTGCTGCTGGGAGGAAGCGCCGTTGCGGCGGCGATCGGCTCTTGCGCATGGGCGCAAGCCTATCCCGCGCGGCCCGTGCGCGTGATCGTTCCGTTTGGCCCGGGAGGTCCGACGGACGTGTTCGCCCGGCTGATGGCGCAGAAGCTCTCGGAGCAAACGGGAACGCAGTTCTACATCGAGAACATCGGCGGGGCCGGCGGTAATATCGGTGCGACGCGGGCATCACAGGCAGCACCGGACGGCTACACGCTGCTGGTCGATGGCGCGAATCTCGTCGTCAATCCCGCGCTCTATCCGCACGTCGCCTACGATCCGCTCAAGGACTTCGATCCGGTCACCATAGCCGTGACCGCGCCGGCGATCCTCACGGTCCATCCGTCGGTTCCTGCCAAGACGGTCAAAGATCTGGTTGCGCTCATCAAGGCAAATCCCGGCAAGTACAGCTACGCCTCTCCCGGCGCCGGCACGCCGCCCCATCTCGTCGGTGAGTTGTTCCGGCTCTCCCTCGGGCTCGATCTTGTGCACGTGCCCTTCAACGGCGGAGGTCTGGCCGTCGCCTCGACCGTCGCGGGGCACACGCCCATCTCGTTCGGCTCGATGCCGCCTGCGGTGCCGCTGGTCAGGGACGGCACGCTGCGCGCGCTCGCAGTCACGACGAAATCGCGGTCGCACGCGCTGCCTGACGTCCCCACAATGGCGGAAGCCGGTTACCCCGAGGTCGCAGGCGAATCGTGGTTCGTTGTCGTCGTGCCCGCCGGGGCGCCCGCGGAGATCGTGGCGCTGCTCCATCGCGAGATCGCGAAGATGATGGAGCTGCCGGACATGAAGGAGCGCCTCGCAACGCTCGGTTATGAGGCTGTCGTCAATACCCCGGCGGAGTGTGCGGCCCTCCTCAAGACGGAAATGGTGAGGTGGGGCAAGGTCATCCGCGACGCCGGCATCAAGGCTCAGTAGCGGACGTGCCCGGCAGAGGAGATTCGTAGGGGCGACGCATGCCTCGCCCCTGGCGACCTTGGTACATGTGAGAGAGGGGCGAGGCATGCCTCGTCCCTACGGAACCGGCCACTTTCCGACGGAGCGGCTTCATGCAACTCTCGCGAGTAGCAAAATAGGCCTCCCTGTAAACAACAGGAAAAATACAGGGGATTTTTCAACCGAAAGGCGAGCGACTGATCCAAGGCGCTGAACGTGCTCGGCCAAAACCCGCTCGGGTTCGTTTGGCCGAAATCGTTCGCACGGCGAGTGCCGCGGCCCTGATCCGATTCTGGAAGATGCTTTCGAACGCTCGCTTCATCGCGCGGCATCTCTGATAGTAGCAGTTTATGTTCTCGTTCTGTTCTACCACAGGGTGGCGCTGTTGGCAAGCAAACACGGCGTGCGCGACCACGCCTCCCGGCAATAGGCACAGACCTCATGCGGCATGTCGCGTGTCGTTGTGCTGATAGTCGCCGGCTTGTTGCTCGCATCATGCACTGTCGCCGGCCCCATCGGCGATTTCATCATGGGCGGCCCCATAAGGCCTTCACCAGGCGACAACGCCAATCGAAAAAACGGCGAGGCGGAAGCCGATCGCAAGCAGAGCAATACGGGCCCAAGCGAAGACCCAAGCCCAGACTGTCCCGACGGCACTCGCCCACAGCGTTAAAGAGCTCGACGTTCGCCGAGGCTCTAATGTCTGTTGATTGAGATCCGGGTTCCCCGGTAAGAGAGCGGTGACTTAATAATGGTACTCGTCGAGCTTGAGCAGGGGGAACGAGCTGAGCACGTGCGGCATCGTCGTCGGGGCGGCGGCATGTAGATACGAGCGGTCCAGCTCGGCAAGGCTGGCGACGCCAAGCAAACCGAGACAGCGCTCGACCTCGTCTTCCAGGAGCTCGAGCATGCGCACCACTCCGGCCTGACCGGCGGCCGCCAGTGCAAAGCACTGCATGCGCCCCATGCCGACCAGGTCGGCTCCCGCTGCAATCGCCTTGACAATGTCCGTCCCGCGGCAGAACGCGCCATCGATCATGATCTTCGCGCGCCCGGCCACGGCATCGACCACCTCCGGCAGCACCTCGATGGAGCCGCGGCCATGATCGAGCTGCCGGCCGCCATGATTGGAGACGTAGATCCACTCCACCCCATGGTCCACCGCGACCCGGGCATCTTCCGCCGTCGCAATGCCCTTGATCGCAAGCGGGATGTTGAAGCGTCGCTTGATCCGCTTCACCGTGGTCCAGTCGAGCGCGGCCTGGAACGCCCGGCCCTGCACCCGACGCCGTCCGGCGGTGACGAAGCGCTTGGCGATGTCGCGTTCGCGCCGGCTGTAGTGCGCGACGTCAACGGTGAGGCAGAAGCCGGCATAGCCGTGGGCAATGGCGCGCTCGACGTGATCGTCCACCCACCCCGCATCGCCGCGCACGTAGAGCTGATAGAGCCGCAGCGCATCGGGTGCCGCTGCCGCGAGGTCCTCGAGGCCGGGGTCGCAGACGGAGCTGAGCATATGCGCCACCCCGAACTCCTTGACCCCGAGTGCGACGGGTTCGGCGCCAAGCGCATGAAAGCTCTCCAATGAGCCGACCGGAGCGAGCACGACGGGGAGCCGAAGCTTGCGCCCGAAGTGAGTGACCGAGCAGTCCACCTTGCTCACGTCGCGCAGCACGCGCGGCCGGAATGCGAGCGAGTCCAGTGCCATGCGGTTGCGCCGCAGCGTGGCCTCGGATTCCGCGCCGCCGACGATATAGTCCCAGTCGTTCTGGTTGAGGTTTTGCCGCGCCTTGGCGATGATCTCGTGCAGATTGAGAAAATCGCCTGCGCTGGCGGGGGTGTCGTGAGTGGAAGTCTGCAGGGACGCGCGTTCTTGCATGGGGGAGGCCGATGTCGGAGGTTTCAAGCGGTGATGCGGCATATGCCCACCCCCGCTAGCACTCGTCAACCAGCGCCGGATCCACAAGATCCGCGTGCGGGTGTGGGAAAAATCGCTGTACAGGACTGTGCCGCTGGATGAGATGCTGATCGGCGATTTTGCCCGCACTCATGCGGTCACGGTGCGCGAGGTGAATACCCATGATGGCTTCCTCGTCGGCTCCGGTCAGCATTGTCGTCATGGAGGGCGATGGCATCGGGCCGGAGATCACCGCCGCGGCCATGAGCGTGCTTCACGCCGCCGATCGTGCTTTCGGATTGGCGCTGGCCTTCACTCCGATTGCAATCGGGCTCGCCGCCCTTCGCCGCGAGGGCAAGACGCTTTCCGAGCGCGCGATCGAAGCGGCGAGCAGGGCCGACGGCGTGATTCTCGGGCCGGTTTCCCACCACGAATATCCCCCGATCTCCCAGGGCGGCATCAATCCGTCCGGCGAGCTGCGCAAGCGTCTTGATCTGTTCGCCAACATTCGTCCGGCGCGAAGCCGCGGCGGTTTTGCGCCGCGCTGCGGCTCCGCGGTCGATCTCGTCATCGTGCGCGAAAACACGGAAGGCTTTTATGCCGACCGCTCGATGTTCGTCGGCATGGGGGAGTTCATGCCGACGCCCGACCTCGCGCTGTCCGTACGCAAGATCACCCGATCAGGTTCGACGCGCATTGCGGAGGCCGCCTTTGCGCTCGCGCCTCGCCGCCGCAACAAAGTCACCACGGTGCACAAGGCGAATGTGCTCCGCGTGTCCGACGGGCTCTTTCTCGAAAGCGTGCGGGCCGTGGCGTCGCGCTTTCCAGGGGTGGCGTACGAGGAGCGCATCGTCGATGCCATGGCGGCGCTGCTCGTGCGCGATGCCAGCGCGTTTGACGTGGTGCTCACCACCAACATGTTCGGCGACATTCTTTCCGATCTCGCCGGCGAGATCTCTGGCAGCCTCGGCCTTGCCGCTTCGCTCAACGCCGGCAGTGACCACGCCGTCGCGCAGGCGCAGCATGGCTCCGCTCCGGATATCGCCGGCCAGAACCGCGCCAACCCCGCCTCGCTGATCGGCTCGGCGGGCATGCTGCTCGCCTGGCTCGGAGAGCGCAGAGGCCACGAGCCGTTGCTCCGCGCGGCCGCCGCCATCGACGACGCGTTGGAGAGCGTGATTTCCGATCCGGCCGCGCGCACCGCCGATCTCGGCGGGCCGCTCGGCACCAAAGCCTTCGGCGAGTGCGTGGCCGCGCAACTGACCCGCTCCCGGTAGCGGAGAGAAATTTTCATCCCGGTAGCGGAGAGAAATTTTCATCGGCGTGTGAGCCAAACCCAGTCCCCCGCAGCTATTATGTACTATCGCATCTGCGGGAATGAGGTGTGGATCATTCAAACCCGCCATACCTCGCGCAGGCGGTGGAGCGGCGAGGGAGATTGACAATCACCTCTCCGAATCGACCCAGCAACGCGCCTTTGCCAGCGTTCGCTCGCTTTTCGATTCCTATTTCGCGGGGCAGAGCTTGTCGAGCGTTTCGACCGCAGCGATCAATTCCTTGCCTTCATTCGACCTGTCATCAGCCTGATCGAGCGCATCCATGAACTTGACGAACTCAGGGCCGATCTTGTGCGCGAGATCGTCGGCCTGTTTGCCGAGAGTATCGAGTGCCTTGGTATCGTTTTTCTTGTCGGCCTCGGCCATCTGCTGATTGAGCTTGCCGATCTCGCAATATTGCTGCGCCTTTGTCTTGTCTCCGCTGACGGTCGCGACGACCTTTTGGATCTCCGCCTTGGTCGGCTTCGGCGCATTCGCCGGCGGACCGGCCGGTTGCGCTTGAGCAAATACCGGCATTGCAGCGAAAGCGGAGATGACGAGAACAGCGGTCAGCTTCATGGAGGCCTCTCGGGTCAGCGGTGGAACGTGTGTGCGCATAGTTCCCCTGCCGCGAGCCAAAGCGCATTCGTATGGCGGTATTTGGACCGCCCGACGCCGCTTGCCGTTCGCATTGCGTGCGTTGATGGTTTTTTTTACGGCCGCGGATCGGGTGCAGGCGCGTTCGGCGGGATGGCCCAGGGGCGACGGGCGCGGTCCATCGCTTTGAATGCCGCAATCTCGGAGCCGTGGCTGCGGGTCAGATCGATGTCTTCCCATCCGTTCA
This sequence comes from Xanthobacteraceae bacterium, assembly GCA_036513475.1. GTDB lineage: Bacteria > Pseudomonadota > Alphaproteobacteria > Rhizobiales > Xanthobacteraceae > VAZQ01. The sequence goes on from DATBYX010000568.1 coordinate 5,704, forward strand.
GCAAACGCAGGCGGCGGACCGGATCGATCGAGAAACGAAGAGTGTCGCGGCCAGACGCGATCGTCTGTGCCGCGAGATCAACCGTCACCGGCAAGGATGGTTCTGCGCCCAATGCGGCCATGAGCACGGCAGCCTCCTCGTCCCGAACAACGGCCGTGAGCAAGCCGTTCTGGACTGCATTGCCGGCGAAGATGTCGCCGAACGACGGCGTGATGACGCAGCGGATACCCCAGTCCACCAGGGCATAGACGGCGGCTTCGCGCGAGGAGCCGCATGCGAAATTGCGCCCGCCGACAAGAATGCGGGCCTCCCGCCATGCCGGGCGGTTGAGCGGAAAGTCGGGCCGTTCATGGCCTTGCGCATCGCAGCGCAAATCATGCAGCAGGAATTTTCCCAATCCAGCCGAGCGCGGCAGTTTGAGAAAGCGTACGGGAATCAGCTGATCCGTATTGAGATTGGCAATCTCGATCGGGCAGGCCGTTGCGGTGAGCGTGGTGAATTTTTGCATGGCTCAGCTTTACTGGGTTCGTCCGGCGAGAAGCAGTCGCACGTCCGCAAGGTGTCCGCTCACCGCCGCCGCGGCGACCATTGCCGGTGACATCAGGTGGGTCCGCGCCCCGCGCCCCTGGCGCCCGCGAAAATTCCGGTTCGTGGTCGAGGCGCAGCGCTCTCCCGCTGCGACCACATCGCCGTTCATCCCTGCGCACATGGAGCAGCCGGAAGAGGCCCATTCAAGCCCCGCTGCACGGAAGATGCGGTCGAGACCTTCGTCCTCGGCCTGGCGCTTGACTTGGCTCGAGCCCGGCGACACCAGGCCGGGCACCTTGCTGACACGGCCCGCAAGCACCGCAGCCGCCGCGCGCAGATCCTCCATGCGCGCATTGGTGCATGAGCCAATGAACACGCGGTCGATGGCGATCTCGGTCAGTCGCTTGCCCGGTGCAATCCCCATGTATTCGAGCGCGGAGCGCAAGTAGCTCGCGCGAGTTTCGTCTGTTGTGGAGGTGGGATCAGGCACGCAGCCATCGATGGGCAGGGCATCTTCCGGGCTCGTGCCCCAGGTCACGAACGGAACGATCTCTGATGCATCGAGCTGAACATCACGGTCGAAGCTTGCATCGTCATCGGTTTTGAGCCGCGACCAGTCCTCGACCGCCCGCGCGAACGCTGCGCCTCGCGGCGCATACGGGCGGCCTTCGAGGTAGCGAAACGTCGTCTCATCGGGAGCGACCATGCCGCAACGCGCTCCCGCCTCGATCGCCATGTTGCAGAGCGTCAGTCGTCCATCCATGGAGAGCGAGCGGATCGCGGGCCCGGCGAACTCGATCGCATGTCCGGTTGCGCCGTCCGCGCCTATGCGGGCAATCAGCGCCAGGACGATGTCCTTGGCGGCGACGCCAGGCCCAGGCCGGCCCGCCACGGTGATCCGCATCCGTTTCGGTTTTCGCTGCCAGATCGTCTGCGTCATCAGCACATGTGCCACTTCGGATGCTCCGATGCCGAACGCCAAGGCCCCCAAGGCACCGTGCGTAGAGGTGTGGCTGTCGCCACACACGATCAGCAGGTCCGGCAAGGTCAGGCCCTGCTCGGGACCAACCACATGCACGATACCCTGGCGCGGATCGCCGAGGCCGAACAACGTGATGTGGTGCTTCGCGCAATTCTCCTCGAGCGTGCGTACCATGCGCGCAATTTCCGGGTTGCTGGCACTCGCGCGTGATCCCCCGGTCGGGACGTAATGGTCCGCGACTGCAAAGGTGAGGCTCGGTTCCGCCGCCGCTTCGCCTCGCTCGCCCAGTCGTGTGAAGGCATGAAACGAGCCCTCGTGCACATAGTGGCGGTCAACCCACAGCAGCGCTTCGCCATCTTCGCTGCGCACGATCTCGTGCGCCGCCCACACCTTGTCGAACAAGGTTCGAGGCTCGTTCATGGCAGCCTCATGCCGGCACCGGGACAAGCTCCTCGGCGAGAGCCTGGCGCACCGCTCCCCGTTGCGACATGCGCTGCCTGTGCGCGGCTACCTTCGGGAACCGAGCCGGGTCCACGCCATCGGCCTCCATCCACTGCGCGAGCGTGAACAGGTAGGGATCGCTGATGGTGTAGGCGGCGCCCATCACCCACGGGCCCCTGAGCATGTGCCGCTCGATCAGATCAAAGCAGGCGCCCACGGACTCCGGCACCTTGCATTGCATGGCAACGATCGCAGCCGGATCATCCACCCAGCGGTGGCCGCGCATGCGGTGCGCGTGGGCCACGTGCACGGTCGAGCACAGATAGCTGTTGAAGGCCTGCACCTCGGCGAATGCAAAGGCGTCGTCGAGCGGAGCAAGTTTTGCCGCGGGAAAACTCTGTGCGATGAATGCGAGCATAGCCGGCGTTTCGGTCAGGATGCCGCGCAGGGTCACCAGTGACGGAACGCGCGCCTTGGGATTGACCTTGAGATAATCCGGCTGCCGCTGCTCGGTCTTGCCGAAATCGAGAAGCTTCAGCGCATAGGGAGCGCCGGCATCGACCAGCGCGATATGCGAAGCGAGCGCACAGGTGTTCGGAGCATAGTAGAGCCTGAACATGGTCATCTCCCGCGGGGGAGCCCGGCCGGCCCTTCTTTTGCCGTCAAGGGGTCTGGCCTGACAAACAAGATTGAGCGTATCATAAGAGCAGCTTACGGAGGCGGCAATGAACGTCACCGGAATGCTCTACGGCGCGCGCATGTTGGCGCACGTCGATTTTCCAACGTCGGAAGTCCTGGGCCCGGGCGCGACCGAAGATCAGATCCAGGACCTCATCGACCGCCACAAGCTCATCTTCATCAAACCTCTGTTCAAGGGAGGCGTGGGGAAGAAAGGCAAGTCCGGCCTGATCGGCAAGGCGACCGATTTGCGCAGCGCGCTTGCCGAGAAGGAGCGCCTCTATTTCGTCGAGCACCGCCATGGCAACGCGGTAGCCAAGGCGAACGGGGTGACCTTCGAGGGCGGGGTGCCCGCCGAGCATGAGGTCTATTTCGCCATAAGCGACTCGACCGAGTTCCGCGCGCCGAGCATGACGCTCACTCACGTGGGCGGCGTCGACATCGAGGAGCTCGACAAGAAACAGGTGGCGCAAGTGCCGTTCGAGGCATTGACCGGGCTCAAGGCATTCGTGGTCGCCAACGCGCTGAGCGACATCGGCGCGCCGAAAGAGATCATTTCGCCGCTCGTGCAGCATCTGCCGAAGCTGTGGGAGCTCGTGCACCACTACGGGATGACCACGCTGGAGCTCAATCCGATCCGCATGCGGCCGGGCCGGGAGGGCCGCCTCACGCCGGTCGCTTGCGATTTCAAGTGCGGCTTCGATCGGGACGATCCGCGTTGGCAGCGCCTTGCTCTGCCCGATCATCTCTTTACCGCAGACACGTCCGAGTTCGAGCATGAGGTCAATCAGCTGCGTACCCACCAGGGCCAGTCCGACGTCTTCGTGATCAACCCGCATGGCACCATCCTGGCGCCGACATTCGGCGGCGGGGCGAACTCGCTGGTGACGCAAGTGCTCGGCGAAGCCGCGATCATCTCATCGGACTTCGGCGGGAAT